>JBKJRY010000279.1:0-5526 GCA_046593045.1 Chitinophagaceae bacterium
ACTTATTGTATGTCCACCCCGTAATATAAACGCTGCTCGTTGCATTATGAATTTGCCCTGTGCCTGCAGCCATCCATATGCACTGTTGTGTTTGTAGCAAAATAGTTATGAAATATATTTATTTAGGTGCAAACATTTAGTCTAACTGATCAGCATAATCGTATTTTTATTATGCAAAATACGGCATCTGCTTTGGGGATATTGATTGCCGGCGAGCATCGGGCTACCACAATGACATACGAAATAAACGGTAAGCAATACCTCGTAATTGCGGCAGATGGCCATGATAAACTAAGAAGAAAGTAGAGATTATCTAATTGTATTTTCGCCTCAATAATTCAAAAAGAAGGATTAAAATTTTTATCACTGTCAGCATCGTCAGAAATATGCACAGCAAAATGAATGTAACTATCCGCAAAGCAGAAAAGAAGGACTTTCCGTCTGTAATTTTTTTAATGAAAGAATTTGCCCATTTTCAAAAATCACCTGGGAAGGTAACTATATCCGTAGAACAACTCGACGAGGATGAAGCATATTTTCAATGCATCGTTGCGGAGACTGATGACAAAACAATTATCGGGTTCGCATCATTTTTCTTTGCCTATTATTCATGGTCGGGCAGGTCAATTTACCTGGATGACTTGTATATAACGGGACTTTACAGGAATACCGGAGTGGGTAAAATGCTGCTGGATAATGTGGTCAGTTTTGCAAAAGAACATAAATGTAAAAAAGTACGCTGGCAGGTATCGAAATGGAATAAAAATGCGATAGAGTTTTACACACAAATGGGAGCAATAACAGACGATGTGGACATTAATTGTGATTTAAAAATTTAGGTATTTTTTATTATTCAACTGTCTTGAAGCTGCTTCTTATTTTACCGGTGAGGTCAGCTTCATGCATTTTCAGAGCCATGTCTATCATATTTACAAAAGCGGTAGCATGTGAAATTCCATGACCGATAATAACCGGTTTATTTACACCGAGTACGGGTACACCGCCGTAGATTTCGAAATTAAAACGATCGAAATATTCATCATTAATATTCCGTCTTTTTACCATATCATAAATAGATTCTGCAAACTTCAACATCACATTTCCTGTAAAGCCATCACATACATATACATCGGCGGTATCACCAAAAAAATCGCGGCCTTCCACGTTTCCTATAAAATTAATTTGATTGTTTTCTTTCAGGATAGGATATGCAGCTTGGGTTAGCAGGTTTCCTTTTCCTTCCTCGGCACCAAGATTCACGAGGCCAACACGTGGGTCGGGAAAATTTAAAATGTGTTTTGCAAATAACGAACCTAATATAGCAAACTGTGACAAATTTTCCGGCTTGCAATCCGCATTGAGGCCTACATCTACCAACAAAGCAAGTTCTCCATTTTCGCGAGGGAGATAGGCGCCAATGGTAGGCCTTAATACACCTTCAATTGCTTTAATACTATACAAAGCTCCCACCATCATGGCGCCGGTATTGCCTGCGCTTATAAATGCATCTGCTTTACCGGTGGCGAGCAAATGAAAACCAATAGAAATAGAAGATTGTGGTTTTTCTTTTAAAGCTTTTGTAGGATGTTCATGCATCCCGATTACCTGCGAAGCATGTACAACTTCAATATTTTCATTCCTAATATTTTTTTCAGTTAGGAGGGGATTTATTTTTTCGTTGTCTCCTATAAGTAGCAGTTTTATTCCTTCATGCGGTTTGGATAAAAAAAGTTCTACACCTTTTACTGCTTCCGCAGGGGCGAAATCGCCACCCATCATATCAAGTGCAACATTCATCGTTATAGAATTAAAGTTGATTCTCTAATCGGTCATTAAATATATACAATGCTTTGTAGAAAATAAAAACAACAATTTCTGGAAATATGCCTGGCATAAAAAAATCCAAAAACAAGTAAGATCAGTCGAACTTGTTTTTAGATTAAATAAAGTATGGAAGAAGATCAGGCTTTAAGAGGCGCTTTTTCAGCAACTACTTTTCCTTTGTAATATAACTTGCCTTCATTTACATGAGCACGATGGCGTACGTGTGTTTCGCCTGTGGTACTATCAACGCTCAGTGTAGGAGCATCTGCCTTATAATGTGTTCTTCTTTTTGCACTTCTTTGCTGACTGTGTCTCCGTTTTGGATTTGGCATAACCGTAGATTAAAATATAAATTAATTATTGTGTTTCTTAAATTTTTCAAGTCCTTGTTGCAATGGATGATTATTTTCATTTACCCCTGATTCCATTTTTTTCAGCATGGAAAGTATTTCTTTGTTACATTGCGGCCCTCCCATTTCTTCGTCGCTGCATCTCCGTTGCATTGGTATACTCAGCGATACAAATTCATAAATCCAGTCCGCAAGGTGTAAATGACTTTCTGTGCGTGAAATATAAAATATATCCGGATCTTCCTCGTTCGCATTCATTTCGTCAGGATTTTCTACCTGTTTCACCACCATATTGAATTCATCCCACAGATCCATTGGCAACGTATTGCCACATCGGTCACAAATCACATTTACACTGCCACCCACCTCAAATTTCAACATCATAAAAGATGTATTCCTTTCTAGTGTTAGCTTAATGCTGGATTCACAATTTGTAAAATCAGCCTGGGCATAATCCGCAAAGAACTTTTCGTCTACCTGGTACTTATATTCATGAATACCAGGCTTTAATCCCACAAAGGCTATCTCGTACTCACGCCTGTTTCCCATGATATCAAATTAAAGGGGGGCAAAGGTAAGGTAAATCAGTTTATTTCTTTAATAAAATAGCCTTAAAAGTTAGTTCTCAAAGTAAAATACCTATTTATCGGCCTCTGTTTAAACTATCTTCGGCAACAAAATGTAAGTTTTTACAATATTGCAGGTTGTAGCATGCAAAGTTATTTTTAAATATGCAAATCACGGAGTATTTTAAACGAAAGAAATGGTTTTGGATTATATCAATATCATTAATAGTTCTAATAAAATTATTAGCGCAGTATCCATCTTGGATTGATTACTATTATACGAAAAATTTCTATCGCATTATTTCAATAATAATGAGATCCTTGTTTGGATGGATACCGTTCAGTTTCGGTGATGTGTTATATTTCGCAAGCGGATGCTGGCTTTTGTATGCAGTTGTAAAAAACAGCTTCTTCTTATTCAGCAAGAAGCTGAAACGTGGAATACTGTTTCAAAAATTGCTGAAGTTATTTTATGGAGTAATAGTAATTTATATTGCCTTTAATATTCTCTGGGGATTAAATTATGACAGTGTTCCCCCGGCCCGTAAATTAGGCTTAAAAAGAGTGGATTATGATACATCGGAACTGGTATCAATACAGGGCATATTATTACGAAAAGTAAATGAAAAAAAGCAGGCTCTTGTGGATCATCAAACTGTATATCCTGCCGATCATGATTTGTTTACCAGGGCGGAACTTTGTTATGACAGTGCTGCAAAAGTTTATTCTTTTATACAGTATAAAAATCGTTCAATAAAATCTTCGTTTTATGGTTCCTGGGGAAATTACCTGGGCTTTACGGGTTATTACAATCCATTTAGTGGCGAAGCGCAGGTAAATACTACTGTCCCAAAATTCCTGCTTCCATATGTTGCGACACATGAAATTGCCCACCAGATTGGTTTTGCCAAAGAAAATGAGGCAAATTTTATTGGTTACCTGGCGGCGGTAAATTCGGGAGACACCTTGTTTCAATATTCTGCTTACCTCGATCTGTTTCTGTATGCTAACAGGGAAGTGTATTTTTTTGATTCCACTTTATCGAAAAAATCCATTGCTTTATTAATTCCGCCGGTAAGAGCAGACGTAGCAGAATGGAAAAAATTTAACCTCGAGCACACGAGCTTTATTGAGCCCGTTATAAGCTGGATGTATGGAAAATATTTACAAATGAACCGCCAGCCGGAAGGCTTGCGAAGTTATAGCGAAGTGATATCAACGCTGATTGCTTATTACAGGAAGTATGGAAAAATTTGATTGCAGGAATACGTGTTTGTGAGTTGGGGTATGTAGCTAAAAAGAAACCTGCGTAAACAAAAGAAGAAGGCAGTTTTTTACAACTTTTATTACGCCATTTCACCCAGATTGCTGAGGTGAGTTAAGCCTCGTTGTGATAAATGCCAGTTGATTTTAATGTTTAGTAAGGTAAAAATTAAATAAAATCCTATTGAAGAAATTCTTTGAGGGAGTCAAAAACTTTTGCAGAAACGGGTTATGGCTAATCGTCTTTACCTAACAGGTATTCGTTTTCTCCCTTCGCGTTGGGATCTTCCTGCCCCTCCTCCTCCATCCGCTTCATTCATTCTTATCTGCCGTCCATTATAGTTTTTACCATCGATACTTTTAATCATCTTACCAGCAACGGATTTATCTATTTCTATCCATGAATTCATGTCGCGCATATCTATTCTGCCAAGCACCTCCTTTTTAAGATTGCTTTCATCAAGAATAAACTGCAAAAAGCTGGCTTTATAGAAGCCATCCTTTGTGCCAAGGTTGATAAAGAGTTTCGTAAATCCGTTATCTCTTTGATAGGTTTGTCTTTCTCTTGCTACGCCCTGGTTCCTGTTGTTGGAAAAGTCATTTCTTCTCTCCCTGAAATCTTGCCTTGCATTCAGGTCATCAGCATTTTCGTAATATTTTAGAAAATGGTCAAACTCAAGAGCTGCCACTCTTTTTAAAACTTCTTCTTTGCTTATATCAGCAAACTTCTCCTGCAGGTCAGGCATATACGTTTCATAATCACCATGTGATGTGTCCGCATCTATAAGTTTATCCATAAAATGAAAAAACTGTTTACGACATACATCCTTACCACTCGGAATATCCAGTTTATGAAATTGGGCATTGGTCATTCTTTCAAGCTGTTTTATTTTGAAAGCTTCCCTGCTATGGCAAATGGAAATGCAGATGCCACTCTTTCCTGCCCGTGCTGTACGGCCGCTGCGATGGGTGTAAACTTCTATATCATCGGGCAGTTCATAATTTATTACATGAGTTATTCCTTCCACGTCAATGCCTCTTGCTGCAACATCAGTTGCTATTAATATCTGGATACTTTTATCCCGAAAACGTTGCATCACTTTATCCCGCTGCTGTTGGGTAAGGTCGCCATGCAGTGCCTCAATGTCATAGCCTTCTTTCACCAGCTTTTCAGTAACACCCTGCGCATCAGCTTTAGTACGGGTAAAAATAATCCCATAGATACCGGGATTAAAATCAACAAGCCTTTTTAAAGTCTCGTATCGCGAGTTTGCAGGCGTAATAAAATACTGGTGATCAATATTGACATTCGCTGTATTTTTTTTACCAACTGTTACTTCCTGCGGATTGGTCATGAAGTTCTTGGAAATAGCCTTTACTGTAGCCGGCATGGTGGCACTAAAGAGCCATGTACTTTCACGGTTAATAGTATTTTTCAATACAAAATCAATATCATCCCTGAATCCCATATTCAGCATTTCATCAGCCTCGTCAAGTACTACATATTTTACTTTTTGCAGGTC
>JBKJRY010000364.1:0-65034 GCA_046593045.1 Chitinophagaceae bacterium
GGCATACCTTGATGCGATTTCCGATCCTTCCTCAGATAATTATCACTACTACCGCGGGAGCGATCTTGATGGGCAGGCGGCAGGTGTTCTTGAACGCTATAAAAGGTTTAATAATCCACAGGGGAATTCACCTATAGCTGATAATAATGCGCAATTTTCTTCGGCAGCAACATTATATCCAGACCAGGAAGACGTAAACCGGGATAATACACTCAACGAAACTGAAGAATATTTTCAATACATAGTTGGCCTGAAGCCGCCGACGGATCCAACGATGCAAATAGGACAAAATTTTATCGTGGATAAAAAAGTAGTTGCAGTGAATTTGGTTAACCATACTACGAGGTCTGAAACCTGGTACCAGTTGCGAATTCCTATAAATTCTTATAATAAAAAAATCGGTAACATTCCTGATTTTAAATCTATCCGTTTTATACGTATGTTCTTAACAGACTTTGATGACACTGCTGTCGTGCGTTTTGGTAAGTTAAGCCTGGTAAGAAACACCTGGAGAAAATTTCAGTTCAAGCTCGATACAACTGGTAATTACAGTCCTGAAATTACTTCTGATTTTAATGTGGGTGCCGTAAACATTGAAGAAAATGATAAACGTACACCACTTCCCTATCGTACCCCCCGAGAAATAGAAAGAGTGCAAACGCTAAGTAACAACGGAGTAAATCTTTTACAAAACGAACAAGCACTCACGCTTAAATTCTGCGACCTTTCACGTTTTGATGGAAAGGCGGTTTTTCAAACATTTGCCAACAGGGATTTGCGCCAGTTCAAGAAACTGGAGATGTACATACACGCTGAAAAAGCGCAAAACACGTCCCTCAATGACGATGATTTGTACGCTACGGTAAGAATAGGAAGTGATTTTATTTCTAACTATTATGAAGTAAGAATACCATTGAAGCTTACGCCGCTCAATACAGGCCTCAATCCCAACAGTAATGAATACAATGATACGTTATGGCGTAAGGGTAATAATCTTGAACTTGAACTGCAGGTCCTCACGAAAATTAAAACATCAAGGAACCTTTCAAGTTACCCCGTGAATGTTTTGTATTCAGAAGTTCAGGATAATGGGCAAACCTACTCGATTATGGGTAATCCCAACCTGGGAGAAATAAAGGGAATTTTAATGGGCGTAAAAAATGAAAAAGTGGAAGGCGCCTGCGGTGAGCTATGGTTCAATGAACTCAGACTATCATCTCTTGATGAAAAAGGAGGATGGGCAGGCCTTGCACGCATTGACGCAAACCTTGCAGACCTTGGAACCATATCTGTTTCAGCGAATACTCATAGCAACGGCTTCGGAACTCTTGAGCAAAGAGTAAATGAAAGATTTAGAGATTATTTCTTTCAGTTCGACGTCGCCGCAAACCTGGAACTTGGCAAACTTTTACCTAAAAACGCAGCTTTATCGATTCCATTCTACGCAAGTATTACACAATCCATCAGTACTCCGGAATATGATCCGTTTGACCTCGATCTTAATCTGAAGCAAAAGATTAAGACCGCCCCCATAAGCCAACGTGATTCTATTAGAAAACAAGCCGTTGATTTAACTTCAACCAAAACTGTAAGTTTCACAAATGTTCATAAGAACAGGACAAGTAGTAAAAAGCCGATGCCATGGGATATAGAAAATGTTGACCTGAGCTATTCCTTTACTAAAACAACAGCACGCAATCCGCTTATTGAATATAATGACGTAACTAAACAGCGTGGTGGCATAGGATACAACTATGCGCCTCAGCCAAAGTTTTTTGAACCCTTCAAAAAGTTATTTAAAAAAACCAAAACGCATTGGTTTGACCTTATCAAGGATTTTAACGTAAACCCTATTCCCTCGCAGCTAACTTTAAAAGCGGATATTTTCAGGCAATTTGGCGTGATAAAACCGAGAAGTATAGGCGGCGATAAATATGTAATTCCTGAAACCTACGACAAGTATTTTACGTTTGACAGGAGTTATATTTTCCGTTGGGACATTACGCGTTCATTAAATATTGATTATTCTGCGCTAAACAATGCGAGGATAGATGAGCCTTACGGACGGCTGGACACAAAAGCAAAAAAAGATACTATAAAAAGAAATTTCTTTGATGGCGGCCGCAATACATTGTTTAGTCAATCTATCAACTTCTCCTATAATGTGCCGCTAAATAAATTTCCATTAACCGACTGGACAACATTGAGATTGAGGTACTCCGCCAACTACCGATGGATTGGGGCTTCGAGACTTGCGGTAAATCTTGGAAATTTTCTTGAAAACGGCCAGCAGGAAGAAGCCAATCTCCAGCTTGATTTTATTAAATTATATGGGAAATCCAAGTGGCTAAGAGCGCTCGATCAACCCAGGCAAAAGGCAGAAAATGATACCAGCCAGAATGCTAAAGGTGACACTTCCAGGTTAAAAGGACAGAATCAAAAGTTGCAACCCAAACCAAAAGATCCTAATGCGTTACCTGAAATAGGTGGTGTGCTAAGAGTATTTGGGAAATTGCTGACAAGCATAAAATCAGCGAATGTATCACTGTCTCAAAACAGCAATACAAGATTACCCGGCTATACTGACAGTACAAAAATGCTGGGACAAAATTTTAACAGCATGGCCCCCGGCTTTGATTTCATTTTAGGAAAACAGCCAGATAGTGCCTGGCTCAACAGGGCGGCCGGCCGCGGACTTATTACAAACGATTCTAATTTCAACGATCTATTTGTTCAAAATTTTGATCAGCGGTTGACTATTTCGGCCCAACTAGAGCCGGTACGGGACCTGACTATTGACGTAAATGTTGATAAAACTTTTAATAAAAATTATTCAGAGACATTTAAAGACACAACAGGTACGGGTAATAATTTTTCCCACCTCACACCTTATGTTGGCGGCGGATTTAATGTAAGTTATATAGCCTTCAGTACATTATTTGAAAAGTACAACCCCAACCAGGTTTCTGCCACGTTCCTTAAATTCCAGGATTACAGGCAGATATTATCTAAAAGATTAGGTGCCCTGAATCCATATAATAAACTGGCGGGTAGTCCAACGGGCTCTGATGGATATGCAATTGGTTATGGCCGTTATGCGGTAGACGTGCTTGTGCCGGCATTCATAGCTGCATACACCGGGCAGGATCCAAACAAAGTTTCGTTGGTAAAACAAAACAACTCAAACATAAAAACGAATCCATTCAGAGACGTAATACCTAAACCAAACTGGCGGATCACTTATAATGGATTGAGCAGGATAAAGGGATTAGATAAAATATTCACGAATTTCTCCCTTACTCATGCATATAATGCAAGCCTTGGGATGAATAGTTTTACATCGGCTCTATTATATCGTGACATTTCCCGGTTTGGATATCCATCTTTCATTGATACGGTTTCTAATAATTACATCCCTTTCTTCCTGGTTCCTAACATAACTATACAGGAGCAGTTCGCACCTTTGGTGGGAATTGATATGAGTTTTACTAACCAGCTTTCGTTGAAATTTGAATACACCAAACAACGCCAGTTGAGCCTTAGTCTTATAGATTACCAGCTCAGTGAAGTACGCTCAACAGAATACACTTTTGGAGGAGGCTTCCGTAAGCGGGGACTTAAGCTTCCTTTCAAGGTACCCTTTGCAAAAACTGATACCAAGAAACTCGATAACGAAATTAATTTCAGGCTTGATTTTAAAATTAGAGATAACGTAACTTCTAACAGTCGCCTTGATCAAAACAGCGCATTCGCTACGAACGGAAGTAAAGAAATTACCATAAGCCCTACGGTTGATTATTACATCAGCAACCGTATTAATGTAAAATTATATTTCGACCAGCGACGGGTGAATCCATACATTTCTTCGTCGCCACCTACGGTTGACACCAGGGCTGGTATGCAGGTGAGGATATCGCTATCACAGTAAAGCAAATTAGCATGCAGCTTCCGATGCTCGCGTGTAACCTTTTAGTTCACGGTTTCCATCTCGTCTAAGAAAAAATTAAAAATTCTTCAAAATTATTACAACCGTGTTTATTGTTTTAATGCGTAAAAAGCTACAAATAAAACCAGATAATACAATGGGCAAGCTTATTAATTTTATATGAAATTCTTTACTGCAAAGGGTTTAATCTACATTTAAATACAAGCGCCAACAATTTCGGTTAACCAGTTAACAAAAAAAAATTTTCAATTTTATACAAATTCAAAAGCTAATACCCTACCTTTGTTGTAGACAATTGAATTTTACAGCAAGATGAAATCTTTTTTTATAATGAAGTACATGTGCATTTCCTTTCGGCCTATGGGTTGTTGTTGATTGTTTAATCAAGGTTCAATCGTTCCTGCCAAATAATTCATATTAAGTTTCAAATTAATAACAACTTCGAAAGATAAAAAATGCATCCGCTTCAAAATCACATCCCCCGTTTACTACATCAGGTAAATGCGTTGAGTATTGAAGAAGTACTTGCTGATCTGGTAAATCAATTTCCAGGACAGGTTACCTTTTCTACAAGTTTCAGTTATGAAGACCAGCTTGTTTCGCACAAAATTTTGAGCAATACATTTCCAATCAGTATTTTTACATTAGATACAGGAAGGTTATTTCCGGAAACATATTCAGTCTGGAATTCAACAAATGAAAACTATCATACCAGGGTGACCGCGTATTTCCCCGACCAGTCTTTATTGCAAAATCTTGTCGCAGAAAAAGGCCCTAATTCTTTTTATGAATCCGTAGAGAACAGGAAAGGTTGCTGCTATATCCGCAAGGTTGAGCCACTTAAAAGAGCACTGAAAGGAAATTCAATCTGGATAACCGGCCTTCGTTCGGAGCATTCAGAAAACCGCAATGACATGTCGCAGGTGGAATGGGATCCTGGAAACAATATAATCAAGTATCACCCAATACTTCATTGGACCACGGAGGAAGTGAAACAATACATTAATGAAAATAATATTCCTTACAATCCTCTACACGACAAGGGATTTGTAAGTATTGGCTGCGCCCCGTGTACAAGGGCTGTAAGGCCTGGAGAAAGTTTCAGAGCTGGCAGATGGTGGTGGGAAGACAGCACAAAAAAAGAATGCGGTTTACATGTACATGTTGTTGATTAAAAAAATGAATGATAAGTAAAATGACGAGTAAGTATTATTTAGATTACCTGGGACAGTTAGAGTCTGAAGCCATTCACATTATGCGTGAAGTGGCTGGACAGTTTGAGCGCCCTGCATTGCTATTTTCCGGCGGTAAAGATTCTATTACACTAGTTCATCTTGCATTGAAAGCCTTTCGTCCCGGTAAGTTTCCCTTTCCATTAGTACATATTGATACAGGTCATAATTTTCCTGAGGCGTTGGATTTTCGTGATTCCCTTGTGGATGAAATCGGTGAAAAATTAATAGTAAGAAAAGTTGAAGACACCATCAAAGAAAAAAATCTTACAGAATTAAAAGGAAAATTCAACAGCCGCAATGCCTTGCAGACCTATACCCTGCTTGATATCATTGACGAATTTAAGTTTGATGTATTAATTGGCGGTGCCAGGAGGGATGAAGAAAAAGCAAGGGCTAAGGAAAGAATATTTTCAGTAAGGGATGAATTTGGACAATGGAACCCAAAATTGCAGAGGCCTGAATTATGGAACACTTATAACGGCAAAATTCATAAAGGCGAAAACGTCCGGGCTTTCCCGATCAGCAATTGGACAGAACTTGATATATGGAATTACATAAGAAGGGAAAAAATTGATTTGCCATCCATCTATTTCGCACATGAAAGAGACGTGATTGAGCATGAAGGCCAATTAGTAGCGGTCTCAGAACACCTGCTATTGGATGAAACAGATGTGGTATCAAAAAGAAGAGTACGGTATAGAACAGTTGGTGATATGACGTGCACCGCTGCAGTTGAATCTAACGCGACACACATAGACGATATAATAAACGAAATAATTGCAACCAAAACCAGCGAACGCGGTGAAACAAGAATTGATGACAGGGTTTCGGAAGCTGCAATGGAAGACAGGAAGAAGGGCGGATATTTTTAAATCCCCTACCGCTGAGGCTTCGAAGAGGGACCGGGATTGCAGTTCAAAATAGTTTTTTTAACCTTCAGTATGAACGATGTGAATACTGATACAAACTAAGTTCTTCGCCATTGGCGGAGACAGGGACTTAT
This sequence comes from Chitinophagaceae bacterium, assembly GCA_046593045.1. GTDB lineage: Bacteria > Bacteroidota > Bacteroidia > Chitinophagales > Chitinophagaceae > Ginsengibacter. The sequence continues at coordinate 6,185 of JBKJRY010000364.1, forward strand.
GGACATTTTAAGATTTATTACTGCGGGAAGTGTTGATGATGGCAAAAGTACGCTGATAGGCCGCTTGCTATACGACAGTAAATCTATTTTAATAGACCAACTGGCAGCTATTGAAAAACAAAGTAAGAACAAACAAAACGGCGAGATTGATCTTGCTTTATTGACAGACGGGCTTCGTGCAGAGCGTGAGCAAGGTATCACGATTGATGTTGCTTACAAATATTTTTCTACTCCAAAACGCAAGTTCATAATCGCTGATGCACCAGGCCATATTCAGTACACACGCAATATGGTTACCGGCGCTTCTAATTCTGAGCTTGCAATAATCTTAGTGGATGCAAGAAATGGTGTAGTAGAGCAGACCCGTCGCCATTCTATTATTGCTTCTTTATTAAATATTCCACATGTAGTTGTGGCAATAAATAAAATGGACCTTGTCGATCATTCCCAGGATGTATATAATAATATTGTAATTGACTATGTAAAGGTTGCTGAATCACTTGGCCTGAAAGATGTAAAGTATATTCCTATCAGCGCATTGAATGGTGATAACATTGTGGAAAAATCTGAAAAATTCCCGTGGTATGAAGGCGAATCGTTACTACATCTTTTAGAAAATGTTGAATTAAGATCCGATATAAATCTTACTGATGCAAGATTCCCGGTTCAGTTCGTTATTCGTCCGCAGGCTGCTGACCTGCACGATTACAGGGGATATGCGGGAAAAATACTCAGTGGAATATACCGTAAGGGTGATAAAATAATTGTGCAACCTTCAGGGGTTGAAAGCACTATCAAAGCAATAGAAGTGGGGGGTAAGGAAATAGAAGAAGCCTTCGCTCCCCAAAGTGTAGTGATGCATCTTGAAGATAATGTGGATGTGAGCCGGGGAGACATGATTGTGCATCGGGATAACCAACCTAATACTGAGCAGCAATTTGATGTACTCCTTTGCTGGATGGGTAATAAACCGTTATTGCCAGGTAACAAATATTTCCTGCAGATTAATAGCCAGGTAGTAAGAAGTATAGTAAAAGAAATAGAATACAAACTGGATGTGAATACTTTGCAGAAAGATTATTCAACCGAAAAGGCAGAATTAAATGACATAGTAAGGGCAACAATCAAAACAGCTTCGCCCATCACTTTCGATTCATATAAAAAGCTAAGAGAAAATGGTGGAGCGATACTTATTGATGAAACCAGTTGCGTAACGGTGGGAGCCTGTATGATTCAATAGCAAATAAATTTTTTTGAACATGTACCCTACTAAATAAGTAGACTTCTAATGAAACAACAATTAAAAAATGGTAAATTAATTATTGCAGGAGCGGGTCCGGGAGATCCTGATTTGCTTACTGTCAAAGTCGTCAGGTACCTGCAGGAAGCAGATATTATTTTAACGGATCGTCTCGTAAGTAACAAGATTCTCACGCAGTATGCCCATCCTGATGCCGAGATCATCTATGTTGGCAAACAATGCAGGCGCGGTGTTTCGACTCCACAGCAAACGATCAACGATCTTATCGTTCACTATTGCAAACTTGGGAAACTCGTTGTAAGATTAAAGGGCGGAGACGTCTCCATATTTTCCAATATCTTGGATGAACTGGAAACAGTAGTTGCCAACAATATTCGTTATGAGATTATTCCTGGTATTACCGCGGCATTGGGTGCTGCAGCATATGCAGGCATACCACTTACTGCAAGAGGATATGCAACATCAGTTCGGTTTCTCACCTGTTATAAGTCTGATGTAGTTACAGATGCCTATTGGAAAGAATTAGCACAGACAGAAGATACCCTAGTTTTCTATATGTCATCTGAAACCCTTGATACCTTGGTTGAGAAACTAACTTCTAACAATATACATGAAGATAAATTGTTGGCTATAATAGAACAGGCAACAACTCCGTTTCAAAATATACATATCGCCAATTTATACGATTATCGTAAAAAAATTAAGGAGCAATCATTCGTTTCTCCTTCGCTGGTAATTATTGGAAAAGTTGTTGCACTTCACAAGCAGTTTGCATGGCTTACTAATAGCTGCAGTCAAGAATATTATTTTAAGCCAATGACCAGTCAAATAATCAACATACATAATCCGGAAAAATTAAAGACAAATGTTAGCTGATAATAAATTAAAAACGTTATTAGATCTGATAGAAAAATCAAACTCTGAAGAATTGATTTGGATGAATGGCTATTTGAATGGCGTTGTATCAAAGAAAGTTTCAAATGAAATCGAGGTTGCAAAGAACGGTATAAATAAAATTACCATTGCATACGGAACTGAAACAGGCAACTCCAAAAAGCTCGCAACAGAGTTCGCCGCGAAAGCCAAGAAAAAAGGTATTCATGCCAAAGTGCAAAGCATGGATCAATACCGCATGAATGACCTTACAAAAGAAGAATATTTTTTAGCAGTGATCAGCACTCACGGTGATGGTGAGCCGCCTGCAGCAGCAAAAAAATTCTACGATCACGTTCATCAAAATGGATTTAAACTTGAGAAATTAAAATATAGTGTTCTTGCATTGGGCGATACATCTTATCCTCTCTTTTGCAAGGCTGGCGAAGATGTTGATGAACAATTAACCAAACTTGGCGGAAAACGTTTTTTCCCGATACAAAAATGCGACGTAGATTATAACGAGGAAGCCGATCTGTGGTTCGATGAAGTCTGCAAAGCACTTGACGGGAATAATGAAGAGCCCTCTCTTACGGCGCCAAAAATTATAAGTAAAAAATCTTCAGGCAAGAGAATTTATAATGGAAAACTTTTAACGCGTATAAATTTAAATGACAGGGGAAGTAATAAAGAAACTTATCATATAGAGATTGAAGCAGAAGAATTAGTCTACCAGCCTGGCGACTCCATTGGTATTATTCCTGAGAATAACAAAGCATTGGTTGAAAAGATCATAGCTATAACAGGAATCGATTATACAACTAATATTGATTATAAAGATGAACTGTTCTCAATTTATAATCTTTTACAAAAGAAATTAAATATTATTTACCTGCCGGAACGGGTGATAAAACAATATGCAGCCATTGTAGAGCAGGATGTAGTTATACAAAGAACGGACCTGCTGGACTTGCTGAAAATTTATCCGGTAAAAAATGCGGATCAATTCACAGAAGTTGTAAAAATATTGGAACCGACTGCACCAAGATTGTATTCCATAGCATCTTCTCCTGAAGCACACTCCGGCGAAATACACATTACGGTTGCTAAAGATTCCTTCAAAGTAAATGATACCATTAAATATGGCCTGGCTTCTGATTTCTTAGCACATTTCAATGATGAGAATGAATTGCAGTTTTATATTCATCCTAACAACCAGTTTCGTTTGCCTGAAGAAGACAAGAACATAATTATGATTGGACCCGGAACCGGTATTGCACCATTCCGTTCCTTCATCGCTGAAAGAGATGCCACCGGAGCGTCTGGGAAGAACTGGCTATTCTTTGGCGAGCAACATTTTGTTTCAGATTTCCTCTATCAAAGTGAAATACAAAACTGGTTCGATACTAATGTACTAACAAAGGTTAGCACTGCTTTTTCAAGAGATCAACATGAAAAAGTTTATGTACAACACAAAATGATGCAACATGGAAATGAACTTTTTGAATGGATTCATACCGGAGGTTATTTATACCTGTGCGGTACGAAAGATCCGATGAGTATAGATGTTGAGCAAACATTATTACAGATTATTGAGCAGTTTGGAGAAAGATCCAAAGTGGACGCAGAAAAATACCTGGATAATCTAAAGGAAGAAGGCCGGTATATTAAGGATGTGTACTAACCCCCAATCCTTTGTCCAAAGGACTCTAATGGAGAGGGAGCTTTTAGGTCTAAATTAACTACAAAGTTTAAAAAGAAAATTGATGGCTGAACAATTATCACCAACAGAAAAAATCAAAACAGAAAGCAACGGGCTGCGTGGCACTATCGAAGAAAGTTTGTATGACGACCTAACTGGTGCCATCAGGGAAGATGACCAGTCTTTAATAAAATTTCATGGCATGTACCAGCAGGATGACCGGGACCGTCGTGATGAAAGAGCAGAAAAAAAACTTGAACGGCTATTTTCGTTTATGATCCGGCTTCGATTACCAGGTGGATTTTTAACATCCCGACAATGGGTCGCTGCTCATAATATTGCTGGTGAAAATTCGACAGGTGTTATTAAAATTACTACCAGGCAAACCATTCAGTTGCATGGACTTTATAAATCAAGATTGAAGCCAACCATACAGGCATTTAGCCAGGTGAAACTTGATTCCATAGCTACATGCGGAGATATCAACCGGAATGTGATGTGCAGTGCGCATCCCAAACAGTCAGCCATACACGGAGAAGTATTTGCTTATGCTGATAAGATTAGCAGGATGCTTATGCCAAAAACAAAAGCTTATTATGAAATATGGCTTGAAGAAGAAAAAATATTAGATAGAAAAGATGAAGAAGATCCCTTGTACCAGGAAAGGTATATGCCAAGAAAATTTAAAATCGGTATTGCCATTCCACCCAATAATGATATAGATGTATTTACAAATGATATCGGGTTAATTGCTATTATTGAAGATGACAAATTGATGGGTTTTAATATTGCAATTGGAGGAGGCTTATCCACTACTCACGGAAACGACCAAACGTATGCACGCCTGGGAACAGTAATTGGTTTTGTCGATAGTGAAGAAAAAACCTTAAAAGCAATCTATGAAATACTCACTGTTCAAAGAGATTTCGGCAACCGCAGCGACAGGAAATTCGCCCGGCTTAAATACACTGTGGACAGGATTGGAGTTAACACTTTCAAAGAAGAAGTAGAAAAGCGGCTTGATTTTAAACTCGCAGAAGCAAAGCCTTTCACATTCACTGGCAGACATGATTATTATGGCTGGTATAAAAATGAACAAGGCAAATGGTATTACACACCATTCGTAGAAAACGGAAGGATACTCGATGATGAACAAGTGGCATTAAAATCTGCCTTACTGGAAGTCGCTAAAACAGGCAAGGTGAATTTCCGGTTTACCGGTAATCAGAATGTCATTATAAGTGATGTTGCAGAAGAAGATAAAGAAGCGGTAAATAGCATTTTAGAGGAATTCAAAATAATTGAACATACAGATAGCGCATCTGTAATACGTAAAAATTCCATAGCGTGTGTAGCTCTACCAACCTGCCCGCTGGCACTTGCAGAAGCGCAGCGCTTTCTGCCTTCTTTAATTACAAAAATTGAAACCCTGCTTTCAAAACATAAACTGGAAAATGAAGACATGATCATAAGAATGACGGGATGCCCGAATGGTTGTGCAAGATCTTATAATGCCGAGATTGGTTTTGTAGGAACAGCAATCGGCAGGTACAATATGCATTTAGGTGGCGATCATGAAGGACTGCGCCTGAACAGGATGTATAAAGAGAGCCTTGATGAAACAGCTATACTTAATGAACTTGATGAATGGTTTGGCGAATTCATAAAAGAAAGAACAGGGAATGAAAGATTCGGAGATTATTCTTTTAGAAAACTGGCACCGCCACAGGCTTCCGAAAAACCAGGAATGTCTCTCCAACATAATGGGAATATTATAACGTCCGAATAAATCATAGTACTAACCTTTAAGCCGGCATAAAAAGTGATCACGAAAAGATATATCGCATTTATTATTGTGCTCGCCCCATTTGCATCAAAGGCACAGCATACAACAGAACATACTAACGTGCTTTGGGCAGGATATAGTAATATTATTCATTTTAATAAAAAGTGGTCCCTCGTGAGCGATGCCCAGGTGAGAACAAAAGACTGGACCAAAAAATGGTTACTGTATGATGTTCGTTCCAGTTTGAATTATAGTTTTAATGATCGTGTTTCAGTAGCAGGCGGCTTTGCCCTTTTCAGAAATGCACAATATATTGGAAAACAGTTTTTCTTTAAAAACGAATGGCGGCCATGGCAAGAACTTTCATGGCAGCTAAAATTTCATAAAATAATTTTGTTACAACGGCTAAGAACTGAACAACGATTTCTTCAGCAGGTGGTGAATAATAACAAGACTGGTGATTATAAATATATATTCCGTTCACGTTATCGATTTGAATGGCAGTTTCCTCTAAAAGAAAAGGCAATAGTTTTATCGATTGGTGACGAAGTTTTTATTAACCCTGGTTATATAAGCAATTCACTTTTTTTTGATCAGAACAGAACTTTCTGTGGGATTAATTTCAAACTCAACAAAACAACAACTCTACAAAGCCATTTTCTCAAAGTATATCAATGGCGTAGCAGTATATCTGTTCTTGAAGATCAAAATGTATTTCGTGTAAATATTAATCAGCAATTAAGTGGAAGAAAAAATCATGGATCAAAATCATAATTTTTTATTAATAGAAGAAAAAATAAGTTCCTTGATTGATGAAGGAAACAACCTGTTTCCTGTTTTCCTCAAGCTTGAAACACTTCGATTGTTAATAATTGGGGGTGGCAATGTGGCTTTGGAAAAATTAATGGCAGTCTCAGAAAATTCTCCCGCAACTTTGATTCATTTAGTTGGCATTAATGTGGACGATAAAATTTACGAATTAGCAAAACAAAATACCAATGTTATTATTGAAGAGCGGCCGTATTCTATGGGTGATATCGAAGAAGCTGACATTATAATTGCGGCCGTGAATGATATTGCTACCAGCGAACAAATAAGAAGTGATGCACACCAAAAAAGCAAGCTGGTAAATGTTGCCGACAAACCGGAACTATGCGATTTCTACCTGAGTTCTATTGTAAAAAAAGGTAATCTTAAAATTGCCATTTCCACAAACGGGAAATCGCCAACAATAGCCAAACGATTAAAAGAACAGATTAATGAACTGGTGCCTGATGACATAGAGAAAGTTTTGCAAAACATGCATACCATACGTAAGGGACTGAATGGCGATTTTTCAGAAAAAGTAAAACACCTGAATGAAATCACCAAGGTGTTGGCAGCCAAGCAGATCATGCTTGAAGAAGCACAACAGCCGGGCACAAAACAATGGCAAAAAATAGTTAAGTGGTGCCTTTTTGCATTTTGTTTTATGATATTGGGGCATGGCATATTATCCTATATTCCATTACATGGTATTATAGATGGTATAAAAACTATCCCTCAATACATTGACACAAAACCCTTCTTCATAATGTTTTGTACCGGCTTCATAGCGCAGCTTGTTGACGGATCTCTAGGTATGGGCTATGGTACCATCTCTACAACTTTTCTTTTAGCCAATGGCGTTAACCCCGCAATAGTGAGCAGCAGGGTCCACTCGGCAAGAGTATTTTCGAGTGGGGTTTCAGGTTATAGTCATCACCGCTTCGGAAATATCAATAAAAAATTATTCAGGACACTTGTTGTGCCAGGTATTATTGGCGCAGTAATAGGTGCAACCCTTGCTTATTTTAGCCAGAAGTATGTCTCCTATATTAGAATACCACTTTCGATATATACTTTATACCTGGGTTATTTTATTTTACAAAAAGCATTTAAAAGAAAACAACTACCGGGGAAAATAAAAAAGGCCGGGTGGCTTGCCACAATTGGAGGGTTCATGGATTCTTATGCAGGTGGGGGATGGGGGACGCTTGTTACAAGTACACTTATATCGAAAAGAAAAAGTGCACGCTATGTAATTGGATCTGTTTGCCTTGCTGAGTTTTTTGTAGTGCTGGCAAGTTCAATTACATTTTTTATATTCTTAAAAAGCCTTCCTTTGATTGATATTGCCGGGCTGATAGTTGGCGGATTGCTCGCAGCTCCCCTGGCAGCAAGGCTCGTAGGAAAAGTTCCGGTTAAAAAAATGTTCATCGCAATTGGTACATTGGTTATTTTAACCAGTTGTTTAACACTTTGGAAAGTGGTTTCCCAGTTAATTTTTTAAAATATTGTTTTTTGAACCGCGCGATCGCAAAATATATCGGGTTTAATAAGTATGCAATAACAAAGAAAGGTTATTCAATAAAACGCAATAACCTTTGTAAAACTTTTTTAATAATTTTTCTTCAGGAATTCAAATTTTTTAGTTTACAGCTATACCGTTTCTATTTAGGAAAAGCTATATAACCTCCGCCTTTTGTACGGCCTTCCCTGACTTCATTATCAGCGTCTTTAGGTATTGGCAACCTATCTTCAGGCCATGCTATATAACCTCCATCCTTGAAACGTTTCACCGGTTCACAATGTTTGCCGTTTCTGCTAATTGAATGGAACATACTGTTCATGTTGTTTTCGTTTGCCCCATCCCTATTAATTTTATTTTTTTCAATAATATGTTTCATAAAAAATTTATTTAAAAATTAATTATCTATTTATTTTTCACTTTGCCGGCCAATATGGTGGTACCAAATCCTAACACTGCTATCAGTGTAAATGACCATCGTAAATTAATTGCCTGGGAAATAAACCCGATAATTGGAGGGCCTATTAAAAATCCCAAAAAACCAATGGTAGAAACTGCAGCAAGAGCATTGCTTGCAGCCATTGTGGTTGATCTGCCAGCTAAACCAAAAACGATTGGAACAACTGATGATACCCCGAATCCCACGAGGAAAAATCCCAAAGTAGCTGTCAACAGATATGGAAATATAACAGCAACCAATAATCCATTGGTTATTACTACTCCACTCATTTGCAGTATGCATTTTACTCCAAATTTTGTCACAAGCGTGTCTCCAATGAATCTGCCTAAAGCCATTGTACTTGTAAACGCAACATAACCGAGCGTAGTATATGATGCAGGCACCTGTACTACTTTTTTAAAATAAACCCCACTCCAATCGGCCATCGCGCCTTCGCATAACATGCAGCAAAAAGCAATAATGCCTAATAGTAAAAGCCTGCTGTCTGGCTTTACAAATATGGGCCGTGACTTACTGCCAGCGGTATCGTGGGGCAATGCGTGTTTATAAGCCGTCAATACCAGGATTAGCGACAATACGCTGACTATGGAAAAATGTACGAGCGGCGAAAGACCGGCTGATACGAAAAAAGTACCTATGAGTGCGCCACTAAAGCCTGCAATACTCCACAATCCATGGAACGATGCCATGATAGATTTTCCGTACAATGTCTCTACTCCCACGGCCTGCGTATTCATTGCAATATTTATCAAGTTTGCAAACAATCCAAATAAAAACAGTCCCATGACCAGTTGAAAAGTAGTTGCTGCGAGTGCCAGTACAATTAGAGTCAACGGGTATAATAATGCTCCTGCTATAACTAATCGCCTGCTGCCAAAACGGGCCACCAGCCAGCCAGATATTGGCAGGCTCAGCATTAATCCAACCGGAAGAGCGAATAATACTCCACCCAAACCAGCATCGCTTAATTGTAACTTAGCCTGTATATCGGGTATGCGACTCGCCCATGTAGCAAATGTTAGCCCTGCTACAAAGAAGAAAATGCATGTAGCGATACGATAAATGCGCAATAAAACAGCTTTATTTAAATATGTCCACCCTCCAGGTAAATCTCTATTTCTATAGCCCGGTACAAATGCAATTTGCTTTACCAGGTTTATATTCATGTTCATTATTATTTATTTTTTTGCAATTATTCTCTTTAAAAAGAATGCCTGCTTACTTTAGCAGGCAATCGGTTTAGAGTTTTGACCGGATTTTTTAATTAAAACCTGGTATTATATTGCCTGAGCAATAGACTAATTTGTATTTTTAAATTTTAAAAAAGTATTATCAAATAATTCTCACATTTTTTCCTGCCTGAACAGCCTCTCCAATCATATTTAAATCAGCTTGCTTAGGATTTGACACAAGTATCAGTTCTATGGCAGCATCATTTATAATAGCGCTAATATCATCTACCAATTGAGCACCAGGATATTGCGATGCTGCACTGTCTCCTGTCACTTTATTATTGATCATAATCTTTTTGACGATATATCCATCGGGATTATTATCTGAAGTAATCCTGGATATGCCACCTCCTGAACTACATTCAACCAATCCAATATTTTTATTTTTTTCCATTTTTTTATTTTTTTGTTTAGTTGCTTTTCAAAAATCGAAAACAAATTATCTAATTTTGTTTAATCGATTAAACACATCTTCTATAATAATGCCAAAAAACCCAAATAGTAACCCTCGGTGTCATAAAACACTGATTGTATGCCTATTAGGAAATGTTAACTACATTCGAAATTCTAATATTGGAATCTTGCCGGAAATATTGTCATGAAAAAGAAAGTCTCCTTAAAGGATATTGCTAGTAAAGCGGGAGTTTCTACCGCTTTAGTTTCTTATGTGCTCAACGACCAGAAATCAGGTAGAATAAGAAAGGAAGTGGCTATGAAAATCAAAGAAATCGCTCAAGAGCTGAACTACAGACCAAATCAAATCGCCAAAAGCCTGAAAACCAATAAAACATACACTATAGGTTTGATAGTTGCAGATATTTCAAATTCTTTTTTTTCAAACCTTGCCCGTATTATTGAAGATGAAGCGGATAAATTTAAATACACTGTTATTTTTGGCAGTGCTGATGAAAATGCAGGCAAGTCATTTAGATTAATAAATGCCCTCCTCGACAGGCAGGTAGACGGTTTCATAATTGCCCCCGCTGAACATGCAGAATCTAATATTAATTATCTAAGGGAGCATGATATTCCATTCGTCTTAATCGACCGGTATTTCCCAGGCGTTGAAACTAACTGGGTTTCTCTTGATAATTATAAAGCTTCCTACGCGGCAACCCGGCATCTCCTGGATGGAGGTAACATAAAGCCTGGGTTGATCACATACAACACTGATCTTTATAATTTGCAGGAAAGAAAAAGAGGTTATGAAGATGCGTTGAAGGATAACAACATCAAGCTCAACAAAAGCTGGAGCAAAGAAATATTTTTTGGAGAAGATATTAAACTACTGGTTGAAAAAGCAATAAGTGACCTTCTCTCCCTTCCAAAACCCATCGATTCTTTATTATTTACATCTAATACACTTGCCTTGTATGGTTTAAAATTTATTAACGAAAAGAAAATAAAGATCCCAGACGAGCTTGCTTTGGTCACTTTTGACGAATTGGATGCATCTGATTTGTTTTACGCCCCACTAACTTACCTCAAACAACCTATGCAGGAAATGGGCCAAATAGCAACTCGAATATTGTTGGAAAATATAGATAAAGAAAAAAAGATCAGGCAGGTAAATCTGGACGCTACTTTAGTTATACGCCAATCCACACTTGCCATCTTGCCAAAATAAGCTATAAAGGACCTCGTGTATGCTTTTAATGATAGGATTATTTCCAGCAGTAAGTGATGGGTGTTTCTTTATCTGCTACCCCTGCATAAGGAAGCTTGAACATATCCTCCAGTGTGCGAAGCACTGTAAAATGATTAATAACCGTTGAATAATCTCCTGTTTTTACATGCTGGCCGATAAATAGCGTTGAGATGTGATTATTATAATTTCCATCATCTTCATCAAAAGTTAAAATAAACAGGCTGTTGTGTGTGGCTGCCCAGGTAATATAATTCCCCAGATTATCCTTTACCCAGGTGTCTCCCTCTGCGATCGTCCCGTCATGCATATCGTGCGAAAGGTTCGGCACCACATAGCTTACGGTAGGCAAATCTTTATAATCAGTAGGAAATGCCGTAAACGGTTGATTAGTAGCAGCAGGTATCTGGTTAGTATCAGTTCCAACCCAATTAACAGCGGGGTTATGTTTCCTGGCGTATCCGGCTACAGAACTATAACCATTATACCCAACAAAAGGCAGGCTCTCAGAATAAGTTGTAAAACTTTTTCCCGCAGTAATAAGTTGGCTACCCAAATTAGGCGTTGTAAAAAAGATAGAAGGTGTATTATTATCTGTTATTCCCTGGTTTGACCCGGAATACAAATCAAGGTAATTAGGTTGGCTTGGGTGCTCAATTGCATAAGAAGCAATAAAATTCGCACTGATAGGAACCAATGAGTTTATAAATGGAGCATTAACCGAACCCACAATTCTTTCAGTTGGCTTGTTTTCTAAAATCAAAACCACAACATGATCATATTTTGGAAATAAACTGGGCGTATCGGTAATTACAGGCGGAACATCGGCCACCTTCTGTTTCTGACAGTTAGTGAAAGTAAATAACACAGTTAAAATAAGAAGATATTTTAGCAACGAAGAAAGTTTTAAAGGGTACAAAATACTACGGATTATTTACAGGTGATTTTTTATCAATTTACAATAAAAAAAATTAGAAACAAATATAAACAGGCAAATACAATACCACCATTTTAACTACAGAGTGTACTATTAGAGCCAAAAAAAATCATTAGTCTCTAAACATGGGGTTTTTTAATTTTAAAGGAAGCCAAAATTATAATGTTTGTAACTATAAAAATAACATGGCGCAAATAATATTAATTCAAAAAATAGTTTCTTTATCCCGCACATTTATTGTAGTAGACATTTAAGTTTGCTTTGTTCCAAAAGTCTGCATGAAGTACATTTGCAAAAATATTTTTAACAAGGCCTGATAATTTGAAGTATTATGGAACTGCATCCAATAACCAAAGCCATTCGCACTCAAACGGAACGTACCAATGAAATGGAACATTCCACTCCCCTATTTTTAACGAGCAGCTTTTGTTTTGATAATGCTGAAGATATGAGAGCAGCGTTTGCTGATGAGACTGAAGATAATATTTATAGTCGTTTCAGTAACCCGACAGTTAATGAGTTTGTTGAAAAGATGGTTGCGTTGGAAGGTGCGGAGGCTGGTGTCGCAACCTCTACGGGTATGAGTGCAGTATTTGCAAGTTTTATGGCGTTATTGAAAAGTGGGGATCACCTTTTATCTTGTGATGCAGTATTTGGAAGTACACACAATATCATTAAAAAATATTTACCTAATTATGGAATTCAGTGCACTTATGTAAGTGCCGACAAGCCGGAAGACTGGGAGGCTGCTATTCGCCCCAATACAAAAATGATTTACCTGGAAACACCTACGAATCCCGGGCTTGATATTATTGATATTGAATTTGTAGCTGCACTTGCAAAGAAACACAACCTTATTTTGAATGTCGACAATTGCTTTGCGACGCCTGTAAACCAGCGCCCTATTGAGTTTGGAGCACATATAGTGTTGCATTCTGCAACTAAATGGATAGATGGACAGGGAAGGGTTTTAGGTGGCGTAATCGTAGGTGAGAAAAAATTAATTAACGATATTTATTTGTTTTGCAGAAACACAGGTCCTGCTTTATCCCCCTTCAATGCCTGGGTGCTAAGTAAAAGCCTTGAAACATTGGATGTAAGGATGGAACGGCATGCAAAAAATGCATTACATATTGCAACAGCGTTGGAGAATCATCCAAAAATATCCTGGCTGAGATATCCCTTTTTAAAGAGTCATCCACAACATAATATTGCAATTAAGCAAATGCAAAATGGCGGAGGAATTGTTTGTTTCGAATTAAAAGGCGGACTTGATAGCGGCAGAAAATTCTTAAATAGTTTAGAAATGCTTACGCTTACTGCCAACCTGGGGGATTCAAGAAGCATCGCTTCTCACCCTGCAAGCACAACACATGGAAAACTTACTGAAGAAGAACGCCTAAAAGTAAATATAACGCCGGGGCTTATACGAATTTCGGTGGGGCTTGAATATGCTGATGACATTTTAAATGATATATTACAAGCTTTAGAAAAATGCTAAACTAAATTTCTCTTATTTTAAGGTCTGAAAATTTATTTAAATTTTCCCGGTAATTCATCACATGAAAGCTTATTAAAAGATTGATTCACGTCATATTCAATTGCTGAATGATTTGTAAAATAAGTAGTGTCGCTTTTTACAGCAAGAGGGGCTATTCCTCGTAACAGATGATTACCATCTGTTTTAAAATACACTTCCATTACGCTCTTGATACCTTCCGAAGCAAAGTCGTACCAAAGCTTGATAATATCACCATCCACCACTCCATGAACCGAGCCCGTGCTTTTGTCCTTTTCAAAATTATTAAAAGTAAGTTTACCTGATACTGAAGTTCCTGTTTGGTCCAGGTGTAATGCAAAAGTATCCCGTTTCAATATTCCCATAAAACAACCATTCGCATCGGCCATTTGTGATTTAGTGGCTGGCGGATCAATGGACCCATTAATGCCAGGTGGATTTTGAACAAGACTGGAATCGCTGTTTTCTTTGTCTGCATTTGTATTATTAGTACAGGATGACATCTTTGTGAAAAACAAAACAATAAATATTATACGCATGCTATTAAATCTTTTTTTGATAATTTACTAAACCAAATATCCAAATGCATTATCATCTTTTTTCAATTCAGTAAAATTTACATGATAGCGATTGAGATTATTTAGCAGCATAGCATAATCTTCTTTTGATCGTAACTCAATACCCACCAAAGCAGGACCAGATTCTTTATTATGCTTGCGAATGTATTCAAAGCGGGCGATATCATCATGAGGACCTAAAACGTCATTCACAAATTCTTTTAAAGCACCGGGTCGCTGGGCAAAGCGGATCAGGAAATAATGTTTCAATCCCTCGTATTGCAGCGACCGTTCTTTTATTTCCTGCATCCGGTCTATATCGTTGTTGCCACCACTTAATATACAAACAACATTCTTTCCTTTTATCTGATCAGCAAAATCATCCAAAGCTGCTATAGCCAGTGCACCAGCAGGTTCCGCAACTATTGCATCTTCATTATAAAGTTTAAGTATGGTGGTGCAAACTTTTCCTTCAGGAACTAAATGCATATCATCAAGCACTTCTTTACAGATTGAAAAAGTAATATCTCCCACCCTCTTAACAGATGCGCCATCTACAAACTGTTCTATACTTTCAAGTGTAACAGGATGGCCCGCTTCCAAAGCACGTAACATAGACGGCGCACCTTCAGGCTCTGCTCCGATTATTTTCGTTTGCGGTGAAAATGATTTGAAGAATGCGCCCACACCTGCACATAAACCTCCGCCTCCAACCGGGACAAACAAGTAATCAACTTTCGATAATTCTTTCAATATTTCCACACCCACCGTTCCTTGCCCTTCGATAATTTTATAATCATCAAACGGAGGAATAAAAGCCATTCCCTTTTCTTCAGTAAATTTTTTTGCTGCAACAGCACATTCATCGTATGTGTCACCAATTAATTTTATTTTAATAAAATCCTGGCCAAACATTTTGGTTTGATTTACCTTTTGATTAGATGTGATCACCGGCATAAATACAACTCCCCTGCACGCAAGTTGTTTGCAGGAATACGCGAAGCCCTGCGCATGATTACCAGCGCTTGCACACACTACGCCACGCTTCAACTGTTCCGGTGATAAATTGCTCATCATGTTATACGCGCCACGTAGCTTATAAGATCGTACTAACTGGAGATCTTCCCTTTTTAAAAAAATATTGCAATCATATTTTTCCGAAAGATTGCGGTGGTACATAAGTGGCGTACGATTCACAAATTTTTTCAGACGCTCCATGGCCGCTGAGAAATCCAAATCCCATTGTTTTACGAAATAACCCGAAATTTGTTCTGTACCTGGTATGGATTCAATCATTGAAAATTAGTTAGAGATTGCTTCCTTCTTAGTTGACTTATTTATTGCATCATCTGAAGCAGCAGGTTGATTTTCGGGACGCAAACTTCTAACAGTTTTACCAGCTTGCCACATTTCGCTATCATGCAATTCTTTTAATTCTACTTCAAGTTTTTCCCTGTAATCAGCTTTGCTATTGCTTTCTATTGATTTTGCAGCTTCTTTACCTGCAGCAACACTATCATATAATTCATTAAACACTGGCAATGTAGCATCGCGAAATCTTTTCCACCAATCCAATGCGCCCCGTTGTGCTGTTGTTGAGCAATTAGCATACATCCAGTCCATCCCATTTTCTGCAACCAAAGGCATTAGTGATTGTGTAAGCTCCTCAACGGTTTCATTAAATGCTTCTGAAGGTGAGTGGCCATTCTTTCTCAAAACCTCAAATTGAGCTGCAAATATTCCTTGTATTGCGCCCATCAAAGTTCCACGCTCACCTGTAAGATCGCTATAAACTTCTTTCTTAAAAGTTGTTTCAAATAAATATCCGGAGCCAATTGCTATACCTAATGCTGCTACTCTTTCAAATGCCTTTCCTGTTGCATCCTGAAAGATTGCATAGCTGCTGTTTAATCCACGGCCCTGCAAAAACATTCTGCGAAGAGAAGTTCCTGAGCCCTTAGGCGCTACCAAAAAAACGTCAACATCTTTTGGAGGTATAATTCCCGTTTGATCAAGATAAGTAATACCAAAGCCATGAGAAAAATATAAAGCTTTCCCTGGGGTTAAATGCTTTTTTACTGTTGGCCACATGGCAATTTGTGCAGCATCGCTCAACAAATAACAGATAATAGTACCTTTTTCCAAAGCTTCTTCGATTTCAAACAACGTCTTACCTTCTACAAAACCATCACGTACAGCTTTATCCCAGCTTTTGGAATTTTTACGCTGGCCTATAATTACATTAATACCGTTTTCTTTTTGGTTCAATGCCTGGCCGGGTCCCTGCACGCCATAGCCTATTACAGCCACTACTTCATCTTTCAATACTTCCTGGGCTTTTGCCAAAGGAAATTCTTCACGGGTAACAACGTTTTCTTCCTTGCCCCCAAAATTTAATTTTGCCATTGTATTACTTGAGTTTTAAGTTTAAAGATGTATTTTTTGTTTGTATATCAGTTCCAAAATTTGTATTCCTGTTCTATTGAGTAGTTAACTCTAATACAGAGCTAGCTAATGATCCATCTAAATACCAGTTTAATCCTTCTCTCATCAAATATTCGCCACTAAAGAATTTTCCACTTTCCCTAAATGCGCCCTCTTTTCCGTTTTCTATATTAATTTCCTTCAACATATATTTCCTGGACGCATCCAGCCCCTCCATCATTATATTTCGATATGTGTCACCTCTTTTCGCATATAAATTATAGGCAAAAACAATTGCTTTTTCCTTACTGCTGTCAACATACATTAACGAAGCGGTGCTATTATTATATGGCGAAATCAACCTGTATAAAGATCCGTAATTTATTAAACTCTGCAATCTTTTGTAATCATCAACAGCCATTCTGCAAAATTTCAACTCCTCTTCAGATAGATCATTTACTTTAATATCGAATCCAAGTTTGCCCTGCATTGCCACATCAATTTTATATTTCAAGCTTTCTGCGCCGGCAGAAGTTACATGATCGCACATGGTTGCTGCGGGGAAAAAATATGAATAGCCCCACTGGATAAAAATTCTTTCCACCGCATCTGTGTTGTCACTTGGCCAGAATTCATTGAAATATTGAAGCGCTCCATATTCAGCACGGCCTCCCCCACCAGAGCACAACATCATTTCAAGTGATGGAAACTCTTTGCGAATGTGCTGCAAAACATTGTATAAGCCCCTGGAATAATCGACATACAATGCCTGTTGATTTTTTCCAAGATACTTACTGTAAGCATTCGTCATAAAGCGGTTGCAATCCCATTTTATATATGCGATACCAGGATTATCTGTAAGCAGGTTGTGTAAAACCCCATATACAAAATCCTGTACTTTAGGATTGGTAAGATCAAGCACCAATTGGTTACGTGAAAGATCCTCAGGACGATTAGGTAATTTTAAAATCCAGTCAGGATGTTTTTCATATAAATCGCTTTTAGGATTAACCATTTCAGGTTCAACCCAAATACCAAAATGAACGCCTTTATTTTCTGCTTGCTTTACTAAATATTCCACACCATCAGGCAGTATAGTTCTGTTCGCTTGCCAGTCTCCAAGGCCAGCAGTATCACTATGGCGCGGATGGTTGTTTCCAAACCATCCATCGTCCAATAAAAATAAATCAACACCTAATTTTTTGGCACCGTCGAACAATTGTACTAATGTATCCTGGTTGAAATTAAAATAAGTTGCTTCCCAATTATTCAGTAATGTTTGACGGATTTGTCTTCCCTTCCATATACCATAATTCAATGCCCATTCATGAAGGTTGCGACTTGCCTGCCCTTTACCTGTTGATGAAAAAGTAAAAATAAAATGCGGCGTATTAAAAGTTTCTTTCGGCTGTAATGTATAAGAAGATGCATACGCATTAATACTGGGAATTAGTTTCAATGAATTTCCTTGATGACCATTGGATTTTATATTTTCGAACTGGAGATTGAAATTGCCACTCCATGCAAGGGATCCCGCGAATACCTCACCCGTGTTTTCTTCAGCAGGTTTGTTTAAAGAAACCATGAATGAAGGGATCTCATAATTAGTTGCTCTAGTACCCAGCTTTGATTGAATATTGTAAATACCTTCAGGCAATTGTGTTTCTTCATATTGCATTTCACTTGCCCAATCGCCATAAAAATGCGTAAGGTAAAAATCTTTATAATCCAGGTTTATAAATGAAGATGCATAACGTAGCAAAGTCACAGAAGACTTTTCTTCATGCTCAATAGTAGTCCATTCTTCTATTACATTTTCGCTTGCATAGGCTTTAAAATGCAGGGTTACAGAAAAGGGATAAACCGGGTCCTTTAATTTTATATTCGTTACAGTTACATGATCATCCTGCTGCTCAATATTGTTATCCACATATTTTAATTGTAAAGAAATATTCTCGTCAGCATGCGCTACCTCCATTGCAGGCTCATAGATATAATGCATACCTCCGCCTGGAAATGCAGGATTATTGGAGCCAGAAAGATCAGCATAATTTGAAGTATCAGAAAATCTATTTCCAAAGTAGACCTGTTCCAACTGCCTATCATTATTTACATGATAAACAAGAGAAGTATTTTTTGTATGAATAATAATGTTCTGGGCTTTCATAAATGAAAAACAAAAACTAAATATTGCGAGGCAAAGTAATCTTTTAATCAAGTTCTTCTTATTTTGTTGCTCCATCTTTAGCATTATATAAACTGTCATTGACCCGTTACTAAAACTCAAGCCTTTGTTGTAATCAAGTATGCGGAGTACTTCATAATCATTTTTAGAAATTGCAATCATAATAAACTCCCGCTGTTTTCTGCTCCGAATGAGTTAAGCGCACTTTTTCAATAAAAAGAATTTCCAATTTTCTTCAAATCCAAATACCAGTTTTAATCATTCCACCAATGTGATTCCATTTTCATAAGTCAACATGGGAATGACATCCTTATACTCAATTTTATTACATACTAAAAACCTCTTCCTGCTTATCCAAAAATTCATTTTCAATTACCTCTTCACCTGGCTCCCTGTTTTCAAATTCTTTTACCTTATCATGAAAGCCCTTGCTCTCTTTTATAATGGCCACACGTGCACTTCTCACAAATTCAATTAACCCATAAGGTTCAAGATATTTAACAAGGTTATCTGTCTCTTCACGATGGCCCGTAGTTTCAAATACAGTATAATCCTTACGGATAGCAACTGCCCTTGCTCCAAACTCTCTCAGCAATCTTTCCACTTTTACTTTCTCCGTAATAGCATCCGTAGGCACTTTATACAATGCCATTTCCTGCCAGATGATCTCATCATTGGTATGATAATATGCTTTCAAAACATCCACCTGTTTTTCAATTTGGCGAACGAGTTTTTTCACAACATCTTCTGTTTCATCTATAACAATATTAAAGCGATGAATACCTGCAACCTCAGAGGGCGAAGTGTTAAGGCTGTGTATATTAATTTTTCTACGGGAAAAAATAATTGCAATACGAACCAATAAACCTATCTGGTTCTCTGAGTAAACTGTTAATGTAAATTCTTGTTTTGACATAATAATATTTTTTTGTTAATACACCTTCTGATAAAGTTCTACAACAGGGAATGGATCGTAAAAAGGATGCAAAAGAGCGCTTTTATTTTCCTTTATTTATAATACAGCAAATTCTGTTATCATAAATCAGGATCTACTTTTACGCCAATCATTACCCCCGTTGACCAATTTAATTTCGTTAAGCTTATATCTTTCCTGTTTTCCAGTTTTCTTATAAAGGCTTCTGCCCTATCAGCATGTCCTTTCGGCCAGTTGGGTTGTTGATTCATATCGTCAACAATATAGATTCCACCGTTCTTAAGTAATTCGAATGTTTCTTCAAATAAATCATATTTACCTGGAATGGCGTCAGCGAATATTAAATCAAATAATGGACTCTTATATTCTTTTATCAATTCATAGCCATCTGCGCACACGAATTCTATTCTTTCATCATTCAAATTTTTCCTGGCGACCGATAATAAAGTTTCGTTATTATCAACAGCAACAAGTTTTGAATTTTTATCCATGCCTTCTACAATCCATAATGTAGCCAATCCAGTACCTGTTCCTAACTCCAAAATCCTACCCCCGGGTTTTGAGGCGACTAAAGTTTTCAATAAGCTTCCAATATATAAATCCGATGACATATTGAAATTCAATTCCTTCGTTGCCTTCAATATGTTATTATATTGAACCGGGATATCAATAAAATTATCATCTTTCATATTCCTTCAAACTAAATAATGTTTTCCAATTGTTGATCCTCCCTTGCTTACTTCAATCTTATTTCTGCTACACTGCATCCCTGCGGCACCATAGGGAAAACATTGTTTTCTTTTCCTACCATTATCTCCAATAAATAAGAACCTTCATGACTTAACATTTTATTAAGTGCATCTTTTAATTTATCCCTTTCAGCAACCCGCTGGCCTTCTATATTATAAGCCTTTGCAAGCATTACAAAATCCGGACTTTTAATATCAGTAAAAGAATAGCGCTTGTCATGAAATAATTCCTGCCACTGCCGTACCATGCCAAGGAACTCATTGTTCAGTATGATAATTTTTACACCAATGTCATTTTGCATGATGGTACCCAGTTCCTGTAAGGTCATTTGAAAACCGCCATCACCAATGATAGCTATAACGGTTCTTTCAGGTGCG
Organism: Chitinophagaceae bacterium; assembly: GCA_046593045.1. Taxonomy (GTDB): domain Bacteria; phylum Bacteroidota; class Bacteroidia; order Chitinophagales; family Chitinophagaceae; genus Ginsengibacter. The sequence goes on from JBKJRY010000364.1 coordinate 27,156, forward strand.
CCATATTTTGCACCTATGGCTGCAGGCAAAGCAAACCCCATAGTGCCCAGGCCGCCGGAAGTTATATTACTTTTTGACTGGTTGAATTTTGCATAGCGGCATGTTACCATCTGGTGCTGACCAACATCTGTAACAATAATAGCATTTCCTTGTGTTATGTCATTCATCACTTTGATTACTTCACCCATAGTAAGTTGCTCTGATGTAGGATTCAATTCCTTTTGTATGCAGGTATCAATTTCCTCTTGCTTATACTCTTCAAATTTTGCCAGCCATTCCGGATAAGTTTTTTCTTTTACCAACAGGGTAAGCATTGGTAATGTTTCTTTACAATCGCCCCAAACAGGAACTGTTGATTTTACATTCTTGTCAATCTCCGAAGGATCAATATCCAGGTGAATTACTTTTGCCTGCTTTGCATATTTATCCAGCCGTCCCGTAACCCTGTCGTCGAAACGCATGCCGACAGCGATTAATATATCACAATCATTTGTCAAAACATTTGGACCATAATTTCCATGCATACCCAGCATACCAACATTTAAAGGATGGTCGGTTGACAACCCACTCAAACCAAGAATAGTCCAGGCTGTAGGAATACCTGCTTTTTCAATAAAACTCTTAAATTCATTTTCTGCTTTGCCTAAAATTACACCCTGCCCAAAAATCACAAAAGGCTTTTTTGCTTCATTTATAAGCTTCGCTGCCTCTTCAATGTATTCTTTTCTTACTATTGGCTTGGGGCGGTAGCTGCGTATGTGATTACACTTAGTATACCCTTCAAAGTTGAATAGCTGTAATTGTGCATTTTTAGTAATATCGATCAACACAGGGCCGGGCCTGCCGCTTTTTGCTATATAAAAAGCTTTTGCTAAAACATGGGGAATTTCAGTTGCATCTGTGATCTGATAATTCCATTTTGTAACAGGCGTGGTTATATTAATTACATCTGTTTCCTGGAAGGCATCTGTACCTAACAGATGCGCATACACCTGCCCGGTAATACACAGGAGCGGTGTGCTGTCTATCATTGCATCAGCAAGGCCGGTAACCAGGTTAGTCGCTCCGGGACCACTTGTTGCAAACACTACTCCTACTTTCCCTGATGATCTTGCATAACCTTGCGCTGCGTGTATGGCACCTTGCTCATGACGAACTAAAATATGATTTAGCTCTTCAAGATACCCGTACAACACATCATAAATAGGCATAATGGCTCCGCCGGGATAACCGAAAATAATATCAGCATTTTCTGCGATTAATATTTTCAATAATGCTTCACTCCCACTTATTTCTACCTTTGCTTTAGTTGATACTTCAGCATTTTCTTTTATTAATTCAAGTGTATTCATATCACTTAATTTTCGTTTGATAATTTTTATTTTTTAAAACCAATTCTTTTACGTTGCTTCCAGTGTTTTTGTTCTGCCTTTTCGTCCAAAATATTTTCAATAGCCTCGTATATTTGATTCAATTTTCCGTCATGGTCACCGACTCGTTCTCTTAATTCATTTAACTGGCCTAATAAGTCTCCATATTGAACTGCGAATTTTCTAAGTTCAATAAATGCTGTTACAATTGCAATATTCATCTTAACGGCGGTATCACTTCTCAATATTAATCCTCATCTGTTACACAACCTTCGCTTGCATCCTTCACACTCTTTGCATATTTGTATAAAATTCCTTTTGTTGCTTTTAATGCCGGCTGTTTCCATGCAGCTTTGCGTTTCGCAATTTCTTCTTCCGAAACTTTTAAATTGAGCGTGTTGTTCACTGCATCGATTTCAATTATATCATCATCATTTACGAAAGCAATTAGACCACCTTCAAATGCTTCAGGCGTAATATGCCCGACTACAAAACCATGCGTGCCTCCGCTAAATCTTCCGTCAGTTATCAGAGCAACGGATTTACCCAAACCAGCACCAATAATAGCTCCTGTAGGCTTAAGCATTTCAGGCATTCCCGGCGCTCCCTTAGGTCCAATATGCCTTATTACTACTACATCACCTGCATGTACTTTTCCACTTTGTATCCCTTCTATCAAATGTTTCTCACCTTCAAATACACGGGCTTTCCCTTCGAATCGCTCACCTTCTTTACCACTGATTTTTGCAACACTACCACCTTCAGCAAGGTTGCCATATAGTATTTGCAAGTGGCCTGTTTTCTTGATAGGATTCTCTAAGGAATGGATGATGTCTTGTTTTTCAAAATCCAAATCAGGAGCGTCCTTTAAATTTTCTTCGACTGTTTTACCGGTTACTGTAATACAATCGCCATGCAATAACCCTTTACTCAACAGGTATTTCATTACCGCGGGTACACCTCCGTATTTGTGCAGGTCTTCCATTAAATATTTTCCACTCGGCTTAAAATCTGCAAGTACCGGAATTTTATCACTTATAATTTGAAAATCATCCTGGGTCAATTTTACATCAACACTTTTTGCCATAGCTATCAAATGCAACACGGCATTGGTACTACCTCCTAAAATCATTACAACTGTAATTGCATTTTCAAATGCTTCAGATGTCATGATGTCTTTTGGCTTGATATCTTTTTCCAGCAATAATTTTATTGCATCACCGACTGATGCACATTCTGTTTGTTTCTCTTTGCTTAAAGCAGGATTGCTGGATGAATTAGGTAAACTCATTCCCAAAGCTTCAATGGCACTTGCCATAGTATTTGCAGTGTACATCCCTCCGCATGCTCCTGCACCGGGACAAGAATTGCGAACAATACCTTTAAAATCTGTTTCATTTAAATTGCCTGCAATCTTTTGACCCAATGCCTCAAATGCCGATACAATATTTAAATCCTCGCCTTTATAATGACCCGGGGCAATGGTACCACCATACAGCATTATAGAAGGACGGTTTAATCTTCCCATCGCCATAATACATCCGGGCATATTCTTATCGCAGCCTGGTATTGCAATCAGCGCATCGTAATATTGTGCGCCTGCATTCGTCTCAATACTATCTGCAATCACATCCCGGCTTACCAGGCTATATCGCATACCATCAGTGCCCATGCTTATACCATCGCTTACCCCAATGGTATAAAAACGCAGGCCCAGCAAATCATCAACGTCATTAATACTTTTTTGTACGCTTGTCGCCAAATCGTTCAAATGCATATTGCACGGGTTACCATCCCAGCCCATACTTACCACACCTACCTGTGCCTTATTAAAATCTTCTTCTTTAAAACCAATCGCATAATACATGGCCTGTGCTCCGGGCTGTGTTTCATCCTGGGTTAATGTCTTTGAGTATTTATTTAATTCTTTCATGCTAAAATTTGAGTGGATATATAATTCTTTTCTACTACAAGATTTTTATAAGCGCTTTGAATTTGTGCGCCTAATGTTTCATTCCATTGTTTCTTAAAAGAAATATTATCAAGGCTCTCCATCCCGATGACTTCCGCGGCAGTACCGCAAAAGAACGCGCCGTCTGCATCATTAATTTCAGCGGTAGTAAATTGCTTTTCGACAACCTGTATTTCAAGAATACCACATATTTCCATAACTGTGGCTCTTGTAATTCCCGGCAAAATATTGCCGGCCTTTGGCGTATATAATATTCCGTCTTTTTCAATAAACACGTTAGCACCAGGGCCTTCAGCAACATTCCCATTCATATCATTCAGCAATGCTTCATCAAATCCCTTTGCCTTCGCTTCCTGACTTGCAAGAATAGAATTCACATAATGTCCTGTTGCTTTTGCTTCTATTTTAAAACCTTTCGGGTTTGGCCTTTCAAATGAAGAAGTCATAACCTTCAATAATTTTTCGCCAAGAAACGGTTGCATTTGCCAGGTCTCTATTACAATAAATGATTCCTCATTTGGATTAAAACTCATATTGGCCGGAGCATAAACCAATGGCCTTATATAGGCGTCCTGTAAATTGTTCCTGCTCAAAATATCATAGGTAGCATTTACCAGTTCTTCAACAGACCATGGATAAGGCATGTTCAGCGCCCTCGCAGAATTTTCCAATCTTTCAAAATGCTCAACCTCTTTAAATATTTTAGTTTTTCCTTCAAATGTTTTATAAGAACGGATGCCCTCAAAAACACCATAGCCGTAATGAAGCGTCTGGCTGTAAAAATCAGTCTTTGCATCCATCGCTTTTACAATTTCGCCATTCAGATAAATAAAAGTATCCCCGTTGTAATACATAATTTTTGTTTCAAATTGATTTATAAAAAAGCCCCGCTTTAAGGAGCGGGGCTATACTTAGATTTAATTTTTTTTAAGTAGTAATTCCTCCTCCAATAGTTAAGGGTATAATAATGACTATGACAGCAATGATAACCGCTGAAATATTTTGAACGTCATTAACCAGTTTGCCTCTTAACATTTGGGAAAAAATATTTAGCAAACTTAATAAACCCTTTTTTAAAAACAAAGAACTTTTTCAGTCTCGCCTCACCCATTTTCGAAGTACAGAGCGGTACTGATGTTTATTAAATAATCGTAGCCTTTCCAAAGGCTATATTTTGAGCGTTGATATTTACCGGGATATCATTGCTGATATAATCACTCACAAATTCACCAATCGTAGAAGTGTAATGCGGGTTTACGGGATCTATATCCTGTGACACAAAACCATTAGTTAGTGTCCACGCGACAGCTTCTCTTACTTCCTTTGCCTCCGGCGCTAACCCAAAATGATCCAACATCATTGCGGCTGATAAAATAGAACCCACAGGATTTGCAATATCTTTTCCTGCAGCCTTGTGATATGATCCATGAATAGGCTCAAACAATGCAGACGAAACGCCAATTGAAGCTGATGGCAATAGGCCCAATGAACCAGAAATAACACTCGCTTCATCGCTTAAAATATCGCCAAACATATTTTCAGTGAGTATTACATCAAATTGTTTCGGATTTACAATTATTTGCATGGCAGCATTGTCCACAAACATATAATTCACTTTTACATCGGGATAGGCGGATGCAAGTTCCTGCACTGTACTTCTCCAAAGCCTTGAGGTTTCAAGTACATTCGCTTTATCAACGAGCGTCAATTTTTTTCTTCTTTGCTGAGCTGATAAAAATGCAAGGTGGGCAATGCGCTCAATTTCATTTTTAGTATAAATACAAAGATCAGATGCTTCAGTACGATCGTCATTTAATTCTTTTTTGCCAAAATAAATTCCACCGGTAAGTTCCCTGTAAATAACAAAATCCACATTCAGTAATTGCTTTTCTTTTAAAGGTGATAAATGATGCAAGGAAGTATATGTTGTTACCGGTCTAATATTGGCAAACAATTGCAATTCTTTTCTAAGTTTTAATAATCCCTGCTCGGGGCGAACTTTTGCTGAAGGATCATTGTCGTATTTTGGATGGCCAATTGCACCAAATAAAATCGCATCACTCTGCAGACAGTTATCTATTGTATGTTGTGGTAATGGATCTCCCGTTTTATCAATAGCTACCGCGCCCATAAGGCCATATGTATACTTGAACGTATGCTGATACTTTGATGCAACCGCATTTAAAACTTTTATAGATTGCCGTGTAACTTCAGGTCCTATTCCATCGCCGAATATAACCGCTATCTTTTTTTCCATCCTTACTATTATTTCAATTGTTATTTTTTATGCTGCTACTTTTCCTTGTTCCAGTTTTAAAGTTTTCGTAACACATAACGGAATTTCTTCATCGTAATGGCTTACATAGATCAATGTTTTATTCATGCGAACACATATATCATTTATCAGGGTAATAAACCATGCACTTACTTCACGATCCAGTCCCTGGCATGGTTCATCCAGGATCAGCAACGGTGGGTTTTTTATCAATGCGCGTGTTAGCAAAACCAATCTTTGCTCCCCATTTGATAATTGGCCAAACAATCTTTTCTCAAATCTTTTTATATACATGAGGGACATCCATTCATCTATTATCGTTTTTTGCCTTTCACTCAGTTGCTTGAACAATCCTATCGTATCAAACAAACCAGACGCAACTACTTCAAAACATGAAAAGCCCGAATCAAAATAGTGATGTAATTCCGGGGACACATAACCAATCTTTTGCTTAATATCCCAAATAGATTCACCACTGCCTTTTTTCCTGTCAAACAAATAAATTTCATTTGCGAAAGCCTGCGGATTATCGCCCGTTACCAGGCTAAGCAATGTTGATTTTCCAGAACCATTGTGCCCGGAGACATTCCAGCACTCACCTTTATTAACTTCCCAATTGATATTGGAAAGAATCCTTTTATTATTGTATTCAACATTCGTATCCACCATTTTAATAGCAACTGAAAAATCAGTATATCCATAAACAGGCGTCATTGCTTCCAGGAACTTTGGATTCAGCGATGGAAGTTTTCCTTTTTCCAAAAGTGCCTGCTTTCTCTTTTCAAACTCCTCCCTTGAAATTTTTTCTTTCAATTCTCCCTTTTCCAGCATTGCAATATGAGTAATTGATCCAGGAATATCAGCAACAGAAGTAACTAACAATATATTAAGGCCTTTAGCGATAAGCCTATCCAAAATACCATTCAATAATTTCCTGGCAGCAACATCAAGGCCTATATAAGGACTATCAAGCAGCAACCAATCAGCATTTTGCAATACTGCCTTCGCAATCTGAAATCTTTTATGCTCACCGTTCGATAATTGGATCTGGTGTGTATTTTGAATGTGTGAAATACCCAGTAGCTCCAAAACTTCTCTGATAGATTGTTGTGAAGCGCCAATACTATGTAATGCCTCGTTTACTGTCGCAGCATCTTCTGCATCATTTGAATTAAACCTTTGCTGATAGTAAAAAGAAGAAGTGTTGGAAAGATTTTTAAAATGATGCTGGTGTGAAATGGTAGCTATTTGAGGTGTATTGCCATCTTCATCATAAATCTCAACGGCACCTTTACCAAAATATGTTTCAGTAAGCACTTTTATTAAAGAAGATTTTCCGCTTCCCGACGGACCAACTATTGCCAAACATTCTCCCTTTTTTACCGAAAATGAAATGTTATGTAAAATCGTTTTCCCGGATTTCTGTATAGTGAGGTCTTTTACTTTTAAAAGAAATGTTTGTTTCATGTTTTGTAATATGCTGCAACAACTAAACCAATGTTGCTTCGAAGGCTTCTATTTCTTCCTTATTATTTATTAAATAATCAATATCATCATATCCGTTCAGCAAACAGGTTTTTTTATAGGAATTAATTTCAAATTTTTCCTGTTCGTTGGTGGCATCCAATGTTATAGTTTGTTTATCTACGTCAATTGTAAGTGTTGAATCTTTTTCAAGTTTAAAAATTTTTTGCAGGAAAGCTTCACTTACCTGTAAGGGCAATAGTCCATTGTTCAATGCATTATTTTTAAATATATCTGCGAAGAAACTTGAGACGACTACATTGAATCCATAGTCATCGATCGCCCATGCGGCATGCTCACGCGAAGAGCCGCAGCCAAAATTTTTTCCTGCAACCAAAATAGTTCCATGATATCCCGGCTTATTCAAAATAAAATCTGATTTGGGTTTACTTTCATCATCATTTTCATAGCGCCAGTCGCGAAAAAGATTTTTCCCAAAACCGTCACGGGTAGTTGATTTCAAAAATCTTGCAGGAATGATCTGATCGGTATCAATATTTTCCAAAGGAAGTGGAATGAATGGGCTATGTATATGTTTTAATGGCTGCATTTTTTTAATTTAATAATTCACGTACATCAGTAATAACGCCCGTAATTGCCGCAGCGGCAGCAGTAAGAGGGCTGGCCAACATCGTTCTTGCTCCCGTACCCTGCCTTCCCTCGAAATTCCGGTTACTGGTCGAAATGCAGTATTCGCCTGCTGGGATTTTGTCCTCATTCATACCAAGGCAGGCACTACAACCGGCCTGGCGTATTTCGAATCCCGCTTCTGTAAAAATGGTGTCAAGTCCTTCCGAGACAATTTGCGCAGCCACCTGCTGGGAGCCGGGCACAATCAATACTTTTACATTTTTATTTTTCTTTTTTCCCTTTATAACGGAGGCTACTAAACGCAGGTCTTCAATTCTTGAATTTGTACAACTTCCAATAAAAACATTTTGAACAGGCATTCCTTTCAACCGTTGTCCGGGTTCAAGACCCATATACTTAAGCCCTTTGATAATATTTTTTCTCTCTCCTTCATCAGTAATACTTTCAGTAGTGGGAACTTTACCATTAATGGAAATGCCGAGGCCGGGATTAGTACCATAGGTTATCATTGGCTCAATTTCTGCTGCATTAATATTTATTTCATTATCAAATACAGCATCTTCATCTGAATGCAATTTCTTCCAATCATTTACTTTGGAAATAAACTTTTCACCAATCGGGGCAAAACGCCGGTTCCTTATATATTCAAAAGTTGTTTCATCAGGAGCAATCATTCCTCCCCTTGCACCCATCTCGATACTCATGTTGCAAATCGTCATTCTTGCTTCCATTGAAAGGGCGCGGATGGTAGAGCCGGCAAATTCTACAAAATAACCGGTAGCTCCGCTTGAGGAAATTTTAGAAAGTATGTAAAGAATAATGTCTTTCGAAACAACACCTTTATTAAGCTCTCCTTCAATATTTATTCTCATAACCTTCGGCTTGCTTTGCAATACACATTGAGTTGCAAAAACCATTTCAACTTCACTGGTTCCAATACCAAATGCGATTGAACCAAATGCGCCATGCGTTGAAGTGTGGCTGTCCCCGCAAACGATGGTCATACCAGGTTGTGTAATTCCCAACTCCGGCCCTATTACATGTACAATACCCTGGAAAGGGTGACCGAGGCCAAATAATTCGATATTGTGTTTCTTGCAATTTTGCACAAGCTGTTCAACCTGCAATCTTGATAACACATCTTTTATAGGAAGATTTTGATTAATTGTTGGAACATTATGATCTGCGGTCGCTACCACTTTTTCCGGACGCAATATTTTCAACCCTCTTTTCTCAATACCTGCAAACGCCTGTGGGCTTGTAACTTCATGAATTAAATGCTTATCAATATATATAACATCAGGACCGCCTGGTATCGTTTTAACCAGGTGCTTTTCCCAAATTTTTTCAAATAATGTTTTCCCCATCGACTTCTTTTTAAGAAAAGCGGGGGATAATCCCCCACTATAAAACTAAACCGCATGAAAACTATGTTATAACCAATGCCTTTTTCTGGTATGCGCCTGCAAGACCCGAAAGATCACTGTCTCCAATTTCTTTTTTCGTATCAGCAATTTCTAAAAAACGCTCGTATAGAAAATCAACATCGTTCCGGTCAAACTGGTAGCCTAGTTTCTGGAAACGAAAAGCCAATGCGCTTCGACCACTCCTTGCCGTTAGCACAATCTTTGAACTTTCAGCCCCTACTTCTTCAGGATTAATAATTTCATAAGTGGAAGCATTTTTCAAAAACCCATCCTGGTGAATTCCGGAAGAATGTGAAAACGCATTGCTACCAACAATTGCTTTATTAGGTTGTACAGGCATTCTCATTATATCTGATACTTGACGGCTCAAAGGATATAATAGCTTTGCATTTATATCGGTATAGCAATTAAGATCCTTATGCTGCTTAATTATCATCACTACTTCTTCAAGTGAAGTATTTCCAGCTCTTTCTCCCAATCCGTTAATGGTACATTCTATCTGGCCCGCACCGTTAATTATGCCGGAAATAGAATTGGCTGTTGCAAGCCCAAGATCATTATGACAATGGCATGATAAAACTGCTTTATCAACATTGCTTACATTATTAATCAGGTAAGCTATTTTTTCACCATATTGATGGGGAAGGCAATAACCGGTAGTATCAGGAATGTTGACAGTAGTAGCACCAGCTTTTATTACCGCCTCTACAACTCTTGCGAGGTATTCGTTATCAGTTCTGCCGGCATCTTCTGCATAAAATTCGACGTTATCTGTATAATCCCGCGCCCATTTTACGCATTGTATAGCTCTTTGTAAAATATCTTCGCGGTTAGAATTGAATTTGGTTTTTATATGAGAATCAGATGTACCAATACCTGTATGGATGCGCGGCCTTTTTGCAAATTTTAATGCTTCCCCTGCTACTTCAATATCTTTTTTTACAGCACGGGTTAAAGCGCAAACTGTGGCATTAGTAATATTCTTTGAAATTTCCTGGACAGAAGCGAAATCGCCCGGGCTGGATATTGGAAATCCTGCTTCGATAACATCAACACCGAGGGCTTCAAGCTCTTTTGCCAATTCAACTTTTTCGTTTGTGTTGAGTTTACAACCGGGCACTTGTTCGCCATCGCGTAATGTTGTGTCGAAAATAATTATCTTTTTCATAGTAATAATCTTAATCTAGGATTTTGAAACATGAAAACAGAAAGCAATCAGGGTATAGATATATATTCGAAAATAGCATATATATCAGAGACATTAGTGGACAAAATAGCAGAAATTTACATTGCCGAAAGGAACAGTAATTTTGCAAAAGCCTTGTTGATACTGTTTTTCAGCCTAAATTATTTACGATGCCCAACCGATCTACGGATTCATTATTTCAATTAATTCATTCGCTTCAGAAGTCGGAAAAGAGAAATTTTAAACTATATGTTAAAAGAAATACATCTAATAATGATCTTAAAATAGTTCAGCTATTTGATGCAATAGATAAAATGACTGATTATGATGAGAAAGATCTCATCAATAAAAACGTTTCAATAAAAAGAGAACAGCTTTCAAATATGAAAGCTCATCTATATCGGCAAATTCTTGCAAGCCTGAGGTTGCTGGAAAGCAATGAAAATATAGAAATACAACTTCATGAGCAATTGGATCATTCATGGATACTTTACAACAAAGGCCTGTACCTGCAAAGCCTGAAAATTCTCGATAAAATAAAAGAAACTGCAAAGACTACTAACCAGATAAGTTCTTTAAGTGAGGCGATTTTTTTAGAAAAAAAAATTGAGTCGCTGCATATCACCCGGAGCATGCAGGACAGGGCAGACGCCCTGACAGAGGAAGCAAATCAAACAAATGAAAAGCAAATTAATGTAACGAAACTATCTAATCTTTCACTACAATTATATAGCTGGTACATTAAAAACGGGCATGCAAGAAATGAAAAAGATGAGAAAGAAGTAGAAAGTTATTTTAATGAACATCTTATTAGTGAATTAAAAACTCCTGAAGGATTTTACCAATGCCTGTATTACTATCAAAGCTTTTGCTGGTATGCGTTTATAAGACAGGACTTTTTGTTGTATTACCGTTATGCTCAAAAATGGGTTAACATTTTTAGCGGGCAACCAATAATGATTGAAATAGAAACAGCTAATTACATAAAGGGTCTGCACAACTTATTGAATGCACATTTTACTTTAAGAAATTATACCGGGTTCAGGAAGACAATACAGCTTTTTGAAGATTTTAATAATTCAAATACCGTCAGGCAAAATCATAATAACAGGATACAGGTTTTTGTATATCTCTACACGGCAAAAATCAACCAGCATTTTCTTGAGGGAACCTTTAAAGAAGGTTTACTCGTAGTTCCGGAAATAATGCAACAGCTACAGGAATTTAGTGTGTACCTCGATAATCACAGGATACTGGTTTTTTATTATAAGATCGCTTCTCTTTATTTTGGAGCCGGCGATTATGATACAGCCATAAATTACCTGAACAAAATAATTAACTGGAAGGTTGATTTAAGGAATGATCTGCAATGTTATGCCCGGCTGCTCCATCTTATAGCACATTACGAGATTGGGAACTTCCAATTGATCGAATACCTTGTTAAATCCGTATACCGCTTTATGGCCAAAATGCAAAACTTAAGCGTCGTAGAAGAAGAAGTATTTAAATTTTTGAGAAAAACATTTTATTTAAGTGCAAAAAAAATGAAACCCGAATTCGAGAAACTCCTGGATACTATTAAGCAATTTGAAACAAGCAGATTTGAAACAAGAGCTTTTGCATATCTTGATGTTGTGTCATGGCTGGAAAGCAAAGTATATGATAAACCTGTTTATGAAATTATAAGAGAAAAGTATTTATCCGGCAAGAGAATGAAAGGTCTCAAACAGGATTAGAACCTGGGAAGCATTTACAGTTTTTTTTTAGCAAATAGCCACTTAAATTTTTTCAAAAAATTCTCATACTAACCATTCCGGTTCTAATACGCCCCAATAAATTTTATAGAATCTGCTATTTATACAAAAGGGCTTAACAATGTCATTAAAATGATTGCCGCTTTTTCGCTGGAGATAATAAAATGAAGAAAAAGTTAATGAGGGTTACTTTTCAATTTTCAGTATATTGAATTTTTGTATATAGTTTTTCTATGAATCAAAATTTACTTTTAGAGTCGTACCAGTAGCAGCCCGGCGTATGGGATGAAATGCACTCCAAAGATGGCATCCGCTCTCCTTATAAAAATTTTGTTTCCCTAATTGAAGATTTACCAGCCATTGAAATGACTCATAAGGATGAGATGGCAAAAAAACTTTTCATGAGCCAGGGTATAACATTCACAGTTTATAGCAGCGGCGAAGGGATAGAAAAAAATTTTCCATTTGACATAATTCCGCGTATTATCACCAGTGATGAATGGGCTTTAATAGAGGCGGGTTTAAAGCAACGGTTAAATGCACTTAACATTTTTCTTAAAGATATTTACCATAAGCAGTATATATTAAACGATGGCATTATTCCTGCGAAGCTGGTTTATTCATGTCCCAATTTCTTAAGGGAAATGATGAATGTGGATGTGCCCTTTGCTATATACACACATATATCCGGCGTAGACCTGATAAGGGATGAGAATGGCAAATTCTTTGTGCTTGAAGATAACCTGCGTACACCTTCCGGTGTTTCATATATGTTGGAAAACAGGAGCATCACGTATCGCATATTTCCCGATCTGCTGCCGAAGAATAATGTAAGAACCGTAAAAGAATATCCCGATCTTTTATATAGAAATTTACTGGCTTTGGTAAACAGGCAAATCAGTGATCCCACTGTAATTCTTTTGTCGCCTGGAATTTATAACTCCGCTTATTTTGAGCATACAACACTGGCGAGATTGATGGGTATTGAACTGGTGGAAGGCAGGGACCTGATAGTAGAGAACAACCACGTGTACATGAAAACCACAAAGGGGCTGAAACAGGTGGATGTGATATACCGCCGGGTTGACGATGAATTTATTGACCCGCTATTATTCAAGCCGGATAGCATACTAGGTGTGCCGGGTATTTACTGGGCTTATCGTAAAGGTAACGTTGCCATAGTAAATGCGATGGGCAACGGCGTTGCAGATGATAAAGCAATTTATGCTTATGTACCCGATATGATTCGCTATTATTTAAATGAAGAACCTCTATTGCAAAACGTTCCTACTTATCGGTTGGCGGATGGCGACAGTAAAAAATATGTTTTTGAAAATATGGATAAAATGGTCATTAAACGCACCAATGAATCCGGGGGATATGGAATGTTGATGGGCAATATTGCGAGTGAAGAAGAAATGCAGCATTTTAAAGACGCAATAAATAAGGAGCCAAGAAATTTTATTGCCCAACCCATCATTAGCTTGTCTTCCACTCCTTGCTATATTAATGGAGTATTGCAACCACGGAGGGTTGACCTCAGGCCGTTTGCTTTGTATGGACCGGAGGGCATTAATATTGTACCGGGAGGATTAACAAGAGTAGCATTGAAAGAAGGATCTATGATCGTGAACTCATCCCAGGGTGGAGGCAGTAAGGATACATGGGTACTTGCCTGAAGAATTATTTTGAATAACGAAATAATAGGGACAGGCATTCAATTATTCGGAACGTAATTTTTTAATTTTAAATTTTAAATTTTAAATTTTTACATGTTAAGTCGCGTTGCGGATACAATTTATTGGCTTGGAAGGTATATGGAGAGAACCAATGGTATGTTGCAGGTAATTTTGACCCAATATATCTCCTCGCAGGATGACGTAAGCGAATCAATGTGGAGGCCACTACTCAACATTTACGGTGAACTAACCGGGGAGGAAATTAGCGAGATGGAAACCAGTTCTGCAAAGGCCCTGGAATATATGATTTTTATTCCTTCGAACAGCGCTTCAGCCTACAACAATGTGATGTTTTCCCGGGAAAATGCAAGGGGCATACAGGATCATACTACCAAGGAAGTGTGGCAATGCCTCAATGATTATTATCACTTTATTCGCGGTGATAGCTTACGAAGAGAATCTAGTATGGCCGACCCGGTTTCAACAATTGATCTTTTGATAAAAAATGGATTGTTGTTTACCGGCACCGTTGATAATACCATGACTCGTGGCGAAGGCTTTACTTATATTAATATTGGGAAATTTCTGGAAAGAGCTATACATACTGCTGACATTATCAGAATAAAAATGAATGAGCTACATAATGATCCAACCGAAGCTTATGGAGCCTTAAAACCTTGATATTTGTTGTATTCGCTGTTTGGCTTTGAAGTGTACTTAAAAACCTATAAAGGAAATTTTAATAAAAAAAATGTCATGGAGCTGATTTTATACAATACTGATTTTCCTCATTCCATTTTATACAGTCTCGAGCGCCTCTTTAAATATTTTGGCAGATTAAGTACAGAAAGTCTTCCGGAAAATTACGAGCGTTTGGAGTTTTTAATTGGGAAAACGATGAATAATATCAAATACAGTAATGTGAATGAAAACGATCTCCCGGCATTAGATTCTTTTCTTATTCAACTCAGGCAGGATTTCATTGAGATTTCCGCAGCCTTCAGTAAGTACTATTTTGGAAATTCATAATCTGCTATTATGCCTTCTTATAAAATAAAACATACGACCCGTTATAGTTATTCATCTACGGTAATAGACTGCATTAACCAGATAATGTTGTACCCTATAATTGATGCACTGCTGGAAGTAAGGAACCACGAATTAAAAATTTCATACGATCCCCCGGTAGAAACTTTCCTGGATTACTTTGGAAATCATACCGGGATATTTTCGGTAATAAAACCTCATACAGAACTTTTGATAGAATCCGTCGCAGAAGTCATTACAAAACCCATTGTTTTTCCGGAAGATAAAATGAATCCGAAAGAACAATGGGAAATCTTAAACAGCTTGAAAAACCATACTGTCTATATGGATTTCTTAACGATTGAAGCATTTACTGACCACGAAGAGTTACAAGCAATATTAAACGAACTGGTAAACAGAGACAAAACTCCTCTGCAAAATGCCCTGATTTTATCAGAATATGTTTATAACAATTTCACCTATAAGAAAGGTATAACGAATTTAGAAAGTAAAATAGAAGAAGTTTGGGGATTGAAAGCTGGCGTTTGCCAGGACTTTGCTCATATACTAATTGTATTCCTGCGAATGTGCGATATTCCTTCCCGGTACGTGAGTGGATATATCTGTTCTGAAGAAAAGGAAATGCGCGGAGAAGGTGCTACACATGCCTGGGTAGAGGCATACATACCTAATTACGGTTGGATCGGTCTTGATCCTACGAATAATTGTATTGTAAATGACCAACACGTACGATTAGCTACCAGAAGAAATTTTGCGGATTGCACCCCCGTAAAGGGAACTTATAAAGGTTCCGGGGAACATACTCTTGAGGTAACTGTAGAAATAAAAAACGGGTCATCAAAAAAAGGGTCGGAAAAACAAAATCCACTAAAATTTAGCTATGATGCAAAAAATCCCGGTGACCCTATTAATTCGTATCGCTATTACCAGGACGTACAACAAAAGCAGCAACAACAGCAACAATGAGCTTTTAGTTGCCGGGGGAAATATTCACTTGAAAATAAGGCTAAATCAAAAATCCCTTACTTAGAAATATTTTTGATTTTGGAGAAATGTTTTGTCGAAAAAGCCGCTAACTACAATTGCAATCAATAATTGCATCTGATTTAGTAAATAAGCTTATTGTTTATTATTTCGGCAGTGGGTGTGGTTATTTGCAATGTGTAAATACCCTTAGCCATGCCTTTTTTTAATGGAATTATTTCAGCATTATTTCCGTTAGCATGTTGTATCGTCCTGGTAATGATTGCCTGCCCCTGGATATTCAGTAGTTTGATTTCATAACTGCCGGCCGGTTGATTCAGCATTTGCACGTTGATGACACCATCCTTCACGGGGTTTGGATAAACGGTTATGGCCTGCTTCGCCGATCCCACAAACACTTTGACCACCTTGCTGTATTCTACTTTACCACTTATATCCACACTCTTTATACGGTAGTAATTATATCCCGCAAGGGCATCTTCGTCTCTCCACTTATATTCGCTCAGCGGTAAATTCTTCGCATTGGCGACGCTTACTTTTGCATACTGATTGCCATCCATTGATTTCTCTACTTCATACAGCTTAATGTCGCTTTCATTGGCTACATTCCATTCTACATTGATAGCCTTATTCTGCTGGTAGGCTGTAACGTTAGTGAAAGTAAGCGCTAAAACTTTCGCTTCGTTAAACACCAAATAAAAACGACCAGGCGCATAAGATCCTGGTATACTCTCCACAGAAAAGTTGACTGTAGTGCTGCCATTAAGACTAACCGGTGTGCTTGTATTGGCGTATTTATCTTCAAGAAAAGCGGTTAGCCCTGCCTGTTCAAGGTTATTTAAGCTTAGACGCCATTGATATTTTTGAACCTTCAGATTGCTTAAGTTAAGATAAAAAGTATCATTCTCAGCTATCGGCCTGTATCGCTCAACACTTAACAGTTTTCCGTTTCTTTTAAAGCTAACATTCTCTGAACTATTTAATATTTTATAAGCGTCATTACCATCTAATACCGCGGAAAAATTAGCGCCAATATCTGCTTTGGCACCGTCCATTAACAAAGTAGTGCTATTTGAATTTATAAACAGGTCAGCCACTAAATTTTGCCTTAGTCTCATTGGCGTGGAAATCAAACTGCCCACGGAAGGCTTAATATCTTCCCGGAAAGTGATAGTATAAGAAGTGGAATCTCCACCTACAAAAAATGCCTCTCCGCTTTCGATGTAATTCGGATCTTTATTATATGGAGCTGCATAACTGCCGCCGCCCGGAGTAACTGTAAATTCACCAAGATTATATGTTAGTGTTTGATATGCGCCAAGCCCATATGCGCTACCTATGGTTGCAAGCGGATCCCACACATATATTTTTGTGGCGGTTGTAGGTGCGGGTGTCATCCTTCGAAGATCTATCCTCGAGGGATAAGGGTTACCTACTGCTGTAAATGCTGTTGCAGGTGATGCGATAGTAATTACTGATTGAACGCCCTGTTTAATTACACCTTTTGTTCGTAAAACAGTCGAAGTAACCGGACTATTATATGCCGTCGCTGTTCTATCACCTCTTACAAAAAGCATATAAGCAATCGTATTGTTTGAAATATTATTAATTGAAGTTGTCTTTGTTGCAGGCACTGCCACCCATGTATCTGTAGTCGTGTTGTAAGTCTTCATGGAAGGAGTTGCCGTGTAAACATCAAATCCATTAGACGTTCCTCCGGCTCCGGTTATCTGTGTTCCATAGCCTGCTATAAGATTATCGTTTGGTGCCATAGAACCTTCCTGCCATGCAGATTGTATGGTTTGATTTGTAGCAGTAGGAATGGATAAAAAACGCCACTTTTTTATTGCAGAGAGGTATCGCTCTGCCGTTACATCTCCTAAGACCTGGTTGCCACTATTTGTATTATCATTTGTGAGATCTGCGACTACAGCAGTAGCTGCTGCCGTAGATTTAAGTGTTAAAAATCCTCCGGTAAAGAAAGTTTTGGAATTTACATTTCCGAAAGAAAGTATTCCTGTCAGGCTATCCTGGCCAGCAAGTGTGACCTGGTTACTGATTATTAAATTTTTAATTTTATTGGCGGTAAAACTATTACCGGGAATAGTTTGAGCAGATGGGCCGTTCATTTCCACGGTACCTGTTTGAACATCAATATTATTATAGCTGGTGATAGTACCTGCTATTTTAATTGTTGAATTGTCCACGTTCAAGGCAGATGCATTGGTTAGTGAAACGTCTTTTGTTACCACATATACCGCATTTTTCATCTGCATAGTGGCTGTACCATTCATTATTATTTTACCCTGGGAAAATGAGAAATTAGATTGGAATAAAATCAATCCAAAAAATGCTTTATATAATGATGACATAATTTGTCTATTTAAAAACGAACGGTTGAATATTAATAAAGACCCTGCTCCCTATGAATAGGGCAATTATTACAAAAAAACTGGTTAGTGAGCGCTTCGTATTATCCGCTGTGATAAACTTATTTTTTATTTTTCAGCAATTCAATGTCTTTTTTCAAATTATCAATTTGTTGCTGTTGCTCCTTGATCGCATTGATTAGCACCGGAACTAGTTCGGAGTAATTTATGGATAGTGTGCCTGTATCTTCATTACCGGAAACTATTTCAGGAATTACTTTCTTTGCATCTTGTGCAATCAAACCAAGCTGCTTATCAGTTGAAGGTGTTACTTTCCAGTTATAAGATACAGGTTGTAAGGCTAATATCTCCTTTAAACCATACTGTAAACCGTTTATATTTGTCTTTAATCTTCTGTCAGAAGAAACATTAAAGGCAGTTGCAGAAATACTCCCATTCACAGTGAGCCTGTTAGTACCGTTCGCAGCAATATTCCCGATAGTAACCTGCTGGGTTGTTCCTCCCTTCAGCCGCAAAATTTCAAATCCATCAGCAGTGTTATTAGAATTCGTAGGGCCATAGTTCGTAAAGAAAATCATGTCTTTTCCGCTGTAACCATTGCCGACGTAAAAATCCTGGGGAGTAGTAGAATACAAATAAGCAGTATATGGCTGGTTAAGAATATTTGAATTGTTATTGGTATAGCCGCTGCTATTTATACCGAAATCTACATAGTGAGCGTCAGTATTAAACGGCATGGTTCCATTACGGGTTCCATCACTTGCTGCTACCAAATCTGAACTTGAATAGTTTCCATAAGCCCTGTTTTGAACCTGTATTTGTTGAAAGCCATTTGAGAATCCAATGGCATTAATAGGAGTGCTGTTCGTAACCGGGCCATTGTAAGCACTTGTCCCTGCGTCTACGAGGAGTTTTTCAGGCAAGGTGGGATCAAAAGCGGATGTCCCGATACCTACATTACCGGTACTATCTATTATCATTCGCTGAACATTATTAGTACGAAATCTCATAGATTTATTATTGGTAGTTCCAATAAAGCTGGTGCCGGAAACAATATTACTATTTCCCACCAATGCCCATGCATTGCTTGAAGAAGTGGTTAATGCGGATGGAGATAATCTTTTTACCACCCCATTAACTATAGTTAAAAGACTGTCCGTGTTTGAACCTGATTGCATTCCACCTAAATACAATGGATCTGAAGCCGCAACCACCTGAAGCGGATAAGACGGGACCGCCGTTCCTATACCCAATCTTCCAGTACTGGTAAGCCTCATTTTTTCGGTGTTATTGGTAAGGAAGGGCAGATCAAAATTGGACGTTGTACCGAAATTTTGTTCAGATGCAACGCTGTTTCCACCCATACTCCATTTGTTATTAAAGGCATTCCAGTCTGTGCTGCTTAAGGCGCCTGTTGTAGAGGTACTTGCAAGACCCAATGATAAAGCTTGCCCAGATAAACTCAATCCATTCGCTGTTCCTATAGTAACATTTCCCGTATTGGTACCGCTAAGGTTCGATCCGGTTATTGTTCCTGAAGCCGCCACTGAAGAGGGTGTTATTGCCCCCAGTGTTAACGTAATAGCTGGTGTGGTGGTAGCCGTTGCTACGGACCCGCTCACTCCATTAGCAGAAACTACAGATACCGACGTCACAGAACCACTCCCTTTATTATTGAATGTGTTCCAGTCTGTACTGCTTAAAAAACCATTCGTAGAAGTGGTTGCCTGGGTAATTCCTATGCTGCCATTAGAATAAGTTATAGGTGCCGTGGACGAAAACAGGCTTCTTACTTTTTGTGAGAAGTTCCCAATATTCGTGGTATCTACAGTGGTAAGTTTATTATTAAAAGTGTTCCAGTCTGTCGAGCTTAATGCCCCTGTCGTGGAAGTGTTGGCAAGACCAAGCGATAATGCCTGGCCTGCAAGGCTCAAGCCATTTGCGGTTCCAAGGGTAACATTTCCTGTATTAGTGCCACTAAGGTTTGAACCTGTAACTGTTCCTGTTGCCGCTACTGATGTTGGTGTAATGGCTCCCAGGGTTACTGTAATGGCGGGCGTAGTTGTAGCGTTAGCTACAGATCCGCTTACTCCATTAGCTGTAACTACGGATACAGATGTCACCGAGCCGCTGCCTTTGGAATTAAACGTATTCCAGTCAGTGCTGCTTAAATACCCATTTGTAGAAGTAGTAGCCTGTGTAATGCCAATAAGCCCATTTGTATAAGTGATTGGGTCCGTTGAAGATAACAGGGAACGCACTTTTTGAGAAAAGGATGGGATACTCGTGGTATCGAACGTAGTCCATGTTGGAGCAGTTCCGGCACCATTAGATGTAAGAAAAGTTCCGGCTGCTCCTGCAAGATCATTTGGCATCAGCGCTCCGCTGAATTTCACATTCCCGGTAACATCCAGCTTTTCTGATGGAGCTGCACTACCAACTCCAACATTTCCACTTCCATCTATCCGCATGCTTTCGTTTGATGCTGCGGTACCGCCGGTGAATAAAATAAGGCTCTTTGCCGAAGTAGCATTTCCAATTGAAAAATCATTTCCCGTGCTATATAAATAGCTGTTATTTGCTCCTCCCAAAACTCCTGTGCTGCTATTAGCACTGGAGTTGACTCCCATGTCAACAAAATTTACTGTCTCGCTCCCATTATCGGCAGTGGCTACTACATCCGAGCTGGCATCTATGCCGGCATTGCTATTTTGAATATTTAGCTGAACGTAGCTATTTGTGTTACCTTTTCCTGTTATCACATTTTGGTAATTTGTATTACTGGTAGCACCTGCATCTACCAGCATCTTCTCCGGATAGGTTGCATTAAAAGTTGAAGTCCCTATGCCGGTATTTCCTTGTACTATAAGACCATTCGACGGAGCACTGGTCGCACGATAACCACTTCCAATTGCGGTATTGCCATTAGCCCAAACATATGAAGAAGGAGAATTTCCATTAAAATCAGCACCAAGGATGATTCCGGAATTAGCGTCACCGCCCACACCGATGCTTATAGGTTTTCTCGTAGAAGCATCTCCCCGAACACCGTCTAACACTGCCACTCCCGAAATTACCTGGTAACGAATAAAGCTACCCGAGGAACTTCCAAAATAATCCGGATCACCTAACCATAATTGTTTATTGGCGCTTTGATTATATCCTAATGATAATGCAAATCCTGTTCCGGAGCCAGTGCCGCCTATAGAGTTACCTGTGAATCTAAACCCTTTTGATGCGCCATTTCCGGACTTTTGAAATAATGTAAAGTCTGCTCCGGGTGTATTTGTACCAACACCTACATTCCCTGTAGAACTATCAATGTACATCCGTTGAATGCTGTTTGTCGAAAAACTCAGGCTATGGTTATCACTTGTTCCGAGAAAATTGGACCCTGAATTGGTGCCGCTGTTGCCACTCAGATTCCAGGCGCTTGTTGATAATGTTGACCAGATGGGTGAGGCAGGCGTGCCGACATTCACCTGGTAAGATAGCACCGTCGAATTAAAGATGGCAAGTCCTGTCGCAGGAAGTACAATCGCATTCCTTTGCGTCGTGGTTAACCGCGGCATTAAAAATCCTGAAGTCGTACTGCTTAAATCAAGCATAGCGCTTGCATCAGCATTACTGCCCGTGGAATTTATTGCAACGTTTTGGGAAAATAAATCTGATGAAGCTGTTAGAGATAATAGCGTCAATAGGATAATTGTAAAGTTCTTCATATAACTGTATGTATTGGATTCACTTTAGGATTAAAAAAAAATACTCTTATAGTTCAATGTATTTTCACAACTTTGAACATTTTATATAAAGCGTAATTATATTCGACTTATTGTGTTTTGAACAAAAATCTTAATAATTGCACCTAATAAAATAATTTGAAGAAAATTTAGCCTTGTAAAGAAACCTGTTTATTTTCCTTGATTAACAGCGCCCATTTTTCAAGAAGACCTAATAACTCATTGAGCTCAACAGGCTTACTTATATAATCATTCATGCCCGACTGGATACATTCCTCCCTATCGCCTTGCATTACATTCGCAGTCATCGCTATTATCACAGGTTGAGTTTCCAGGCATATCCTTATCATCCTGGTAGCTTCCAATCCATCCATTTCCGGCATTTGCACATCCATCAAAATCATATCAAAATGCTCATGGCTTACTCGTTCTAAAACAACTTTACCATTTTCCGCTATTTCACAGTGGTAGCCTATTTTGGCAAGAATTTTTTTAATCCACTTCTGGTTTACAGGGTTATCCTCAGCAACAAGAATATGTAAGGGATATTTTTCAGAAAAATTATCAGGCATTTGATGCAATGATCCATGGCCTGTTACCGATTTATCTTTATGCCTGAGTTCAGTAGTAATAGTATCAAAGAGTTTATGCCGGCTGATTGGTTTATTCAGGACAGCATTAAAAATTTCCGGATAGTCTTTATGCCGGTCATCATTTACGCTATTTAATAAAATAAGGGGTATTTTAGGATATAGTGATTTTATAGATTGGCCTAATTTAATACCATCCATACCCGGCATAAATAAATCAATAAGAACTATATCAACGGAAACCTGTGATAAGATTTCTAACGCATGAGAACCTGAACTTGCCGACGTTGGTAGTAATTTCCATTGCTCAAAAAGGTTGTGTAAGATTTTATTCTGGGTAATATTATCATCTACAATCAGAACTTGTTTTCCTTCATATCCAATCATCGCGTTGTCTAAAAAATCCGGCAATGTTTGTTTTGCGGCAGTTGTGATTATATTGAAAATAAAAGTGCTGCTTTTTCCCGGAATGCTTTCAACGGTAATTTGCCCCCCCATTTGTTCAACAATTCTTTTGCAAATTACCAGGCCGAAGCCATTATTTTTTTCGTTGTTTTTAGTTGTATAATCTGCCGGTATAAACACTTTAAAGAGGTCCTGCAATCTTTCCGGTGCGATTCCTATTCCTGTATCTGTTACCTTAAAGGAAAGTTGCAATTGGTCGCTCGTTCTATCCGGAATAACATCCACACTTATTAATATTTCTCCTTCTGCAGTAAATCTTATAGCATTTTCTACCAGGTTTATCAATACCTGTTGAAGACGTTTATAGTCACCGGTAATTTGCAAAGGCACATTTTGTTCCATTTGATATATAAGATCTATACCTGCCTCAGCAGCTCTGCCTGCAAACATCTCCAACACTTCTTCAATACAATTACTAAGGTCAAAATTTTTATTTGTTAGTTCTACGTTTTCTGAATCAAGTTTGGAAAAATCTACCATATCGCTGATTAAAATCTCATTGACATTTGTCAAAAGATTTTTGCTGCAATCAAGAATTGTATCTGCATATTCACGCTGTTCAGCATCAAGATTAGTATCAGAAAGCAAAGTGGCCATTCCAATTACTCCATTCATAGGAGTACGAATCTCGTGGCTCAGTAAAGAAAGAAGTTTAGTTTTTGCATTAGCCGCAACATCAGCTTCGCGGCTTGTTTTCTGTTCTTTTACAGTTAGTTCCTCCAACTGCAGGTTAAGTTGTTCTACCTCTGCAAGAAGTTCCTGGTTACGTAATTTTATTCCATTTATACTTACACGGAAATACCTGTACGCCACAAATACCAGTAGAAAAGAAATGGCTGCAATAAACCACATAAATTATAGTTGTATATGAAAAAATTATTTAATTATTACGCTGTGTTATATTCTTCCATTCCCAATTTACACCCAATACAAAATTTCTGTTTTGAGCTCCGGGATTAAAAACATAAAGTGGAAACGTCCAACTCTTATATTCCAAACCCATCATTAAACCGGGCTCCCAATTATTTTTTAATTCATACGGATGCGTTACCTGCAAGGCAACCCCTGCGTATAACAACTTGGTAAAGTTGTATCCAAGCTCCGACCAATTAAAAAAAAAGTCTTCGGTTTTTTTCTCAACTGAAAAAGTATACTGGGCTTCAGATGAAAAAAATAAATTTTTATAGTCAAGAGTTATGTTTGATCCTATCAACCCTCCTTTAAATTTTCCTAACACAACTCCCGAAAGAGGAGTAACTGAATAAGATAGCGATCTGTCGTTTGAAAACATTTTACCAACAATTAACGACATCGTGTGTAATTCTTCATAATTATAACGCATCTCTCCATACCAATTATTACGGCTTTGATAATACACCTTTGGAACAATGACAGATGAACCCTGGCTTGAATAGTAATACTGTTCAAGGCCACCATGGTCCTGCGATTTACAATAATTGCACTGTGCTATTAATAATATCAAAGTAAAAGTTTTAACCATTGTCAATTATTATTACTTCAGCATCGGCTAACCTGTTCATTAAAGAAATATTTTTGAGATGTGGGTTCCATTGAAAAACAAGTTTATCAATAGGCTGCCACAAGATGACCCAGCTGAAAATATCCAGTCCATTATGAAGGGCAGAGGTAAAGCCCTCGTCGCCTGATAAAATCAGTGGTACAAGCCCGTGACAAATCATCATCACTACCAGGCTAAGCAATAACAAGAGATAACTGCGCCTTTTAAATTTTTCAAACTTTTCAACTTCAATCAATTTTTTTGCTGAAAAGTGCCGCCTGATAGCATAAATAAAAGGCTCGGTATATTGCCTGTCAGTTTTGCTTTTGCAGTTAATTTTATAATAAAAAACAGAAAATCTTTTAGTTCCTTCAACAGAAGCTAATATGTATTGCTGAAACTGGTGGCTTAGCTGTCGTTTATAAAGCGGCGCAGGATCATTAGGATTAAAATGATCGCCAATACTGTCCTGGTCTATAGTTAAAAAGATATTTATCTTATTCGTTAAAGAAGCAGTAACCGAGGTTGTTTTTTTAAAAGAAATTAAATTTATCAACCACGATATTGCTTTTCCAGGCTGGTTAATTGCTAAAGACATGATGATTTATAAATAAAGTATTTTTAGCTATTGAAATGTATTATTGTATCAAATGGCAATCCTCACATAAAATGACCCAGATAACTTATTTGAAATAAAACACTATCGTCAATCAAAGACCAATAATTATTTAAGAACGTAAAAATGATTAACGATTACCTGGCGTAAATATTATTCCCAGAATTAAATAGGCATGGTATCCTCCCCGGTATTTACCTGGATTCTAAATCTTTATTCAACGATTTTTTAAATATGTATGCGAATAATGTGTCTAAGGTGTATAGAATACAATTATTCCTTCATAGCATCGTTAATTGATTATTATTATTCCTATTGCTGAACAGTTTAATCCATTATTTTCCAAATCAGTTGAATTAATCAACAAGCATGAAAAACTTTTGCTATTTATTTCTTGCCATTTTTTCTATCCCGTTTTTTGCATCGGCACAAAACAGGCTTTTGAAATTTGAGCATTTGGCAACAGATGAAGGCTTATCCCAAAGCACCGTTAGTTGCATTTTGCAGGATAGCAGGGGATATATGTGGTTTGGAACAACAGATGGCCTTAATAAATATGACGGGTATAAGTTCCAGGTTTATAGAAATGATCCCGGAACGAAGTCAAGTATAAGTAATAATACCATTAAAGATATAGTTGAAGATTCAAATGGAGATCTTTGGATAGCTACATTTGGAGGCGGGCTAAATTGCTTTGATCGAAAAAAAGGTACGTTCACTGCATTGAAACACGATGCCACCAATATGAATTCTCTTGCCAGCAATTTTATTACTGCAGTAAAAAGAGATCATGAAGGAAATCTATGGATTGGTCACCAATCTTCCGGTGTAGACAAATTCAATCTAAAAACGAAGAAATTTATACACTATGAAAATTATGTTGATGACAACCGGTCACTAAGTGACAATTTTATTCAGAACATTTTTGTAGACAAAAATAACACGCCATGGATAGGCACAACTCATGGCGGGCTCAATAGGTTTGATCAAAACACATCTAAGTTTACAAGATTTCAACATAGCGAAGATGATCCAACTTCCATTTCATACAACGATGTTTATATATCATTCCAGGATAGCTACGGCCGCATGTGGTTTGGAACAAATGGTGGGGGATTGGATTTATTTGATGATAAAAATAATATTTTCAAACATTACAATACCGGTGCAAAAGATAAAGGCAGGCTGCCGCATAATACCATTCACGCTTTAAACGAAGACCCCGATCATAATATCTGGATAGGGCTGGAAAATGCCGGCCTGGTAATTCTTAATCCGGAAACAGGGAGTGTTGACAATTTTGTTTTCGATGAGATTGATAAGTTTAGCCTGAGTAACAATTCTATCCACTCTATTCTAAAGGATACTAAAGGAAATATGTGGGTAGGAACATTTGCCGGAGGTGTCAATTTTATCAACCGCGATAATAAATTTGGTCATTATAAACATACCACATCTCCCCTAAGCCTTACAGATAATAAGCTTTTGTGCGTATTTGAAGATTCAAAAAAGAATCTTTGGATAGGAACTGACGGAGGCGGCATGGATTTATTCGATCCTGTAAACGGAACATTTACGCATTATAAACACATAGAAGGAAACAATAACTCTATTTGCGGAAATTATGTTTTAAATATCGGGGAGGACAAAGACGGGAATTTATGGATAGGAACCTGGGGTGATGGAATTACAATTTATAATAAAGAAAAAAATACCTATCGTCATCTGATAAACTATCCCGAAGATAATACAACTATAAGCAACGATTTTACTTGGAGTATTTATAAGGATAATGATCAGACTATGTGGGTAGGAACCGCCGGTGCAGGCCTTAACAAGTATAATGAAGCAACTAAAAAATTTACACGTTTTGAATATGATAGCAGGTACCCTCTTGGCATAAATAACGACAGAATTAATTCAATTCTTGACGATCAGAAAGGACACTTATTGATTGGTACACTTGGTGGCGGATTGAACATTTTTGATAAGAAAACGGAAACATTTAAACATTATCAGCACGACGATAAAAATCCTAAAAGCATAATTGGAAGTAATGTCGGAAGAATATGCCGCGATAGTAAAGGAATATTTTGGATTGCAACAACTACGGGTCTTTCAGCATTTGACAGTCAGAAAGAAGAATTTACTAATTACTCCATCGAGGATGAGTTGCCAAATAATTATATTTTAGGAATCCTTGAAGATGATGATAAAAACCTTTGGATAAGTACTAATGACGGCATATCATGCTTTGATCGTAAAAATTCCAAATTTAAAAATTATG
The DNA here is from genome assembly GCA_046593045.1 of Chitinophagaceae bacterium. Classification (GTDB taxonomy): domain Bacteria; phylum Bacteroidota; class Bacteroidia; order Chitinophagales; family Chitinophagaceae; genus Ginsengibacter. Next base: position 54,572 of record JBKJRY010000364.1, read on the forward strand.
GAATCATTGACGGCTTACAAGGAAACGAATTTAAAGAGCAGGCATTTTGCAAAAGCAGTTCCGGTGCTTTTTATTTCGGTGGCAATAATGGGTTGAATGTATTCTATCCTTCAAGGATAAAACCAATAGTTTATGACCCCCCACTAAGGCTTATAGGATTAAAGATTTCTAATAAAACAGTACCGGTAGCAACAGATTCTGTTGACTCTCCATTAAAAGTTAGTATCTCAGAGGCTAAAACCATAACAATACCTTACAATACATCTGTAATTGATTTTGAATTTGCTTCTTTAAACTTCATCAGCAATGAAAAAAAACGGTATAAGTACATGCTTGAAGGTTTTGATAAAAGCTGGAATGAGTCAGGCGATAAACGATCCGCCGGATATACCAATCTTGATCCCGGTACTTATACTTTTAAAGTAAAAGGGCTCAATAATTCAGGAGAATGGTCTCCGAAAATTTTAAGCATTCAATTAATCATAACACCTCCTTTTTGGCTAACATGGTGGTTCAAATTAATTGTATTGTTAGCAATAGCCAGTATTTGCATTTTAAGTTACAAGCTCAGAATGCGCACTATTAATAGTCAAAGAAGAGCCCTTGAAAAAGAGGTAGATAAACGCACCAATCAATTAATAGAACTAAGCAGGGAAGAACAAATCGCAAGAATAGAAGCAGACAAAGCACGCCAGGAGGCAGAACAGGCAAACCAGGCTAAAAGTATTTTTTTGGCAACTATGAGCCATGAAATAAGGACGCCTATGAATGGGGTAATTGGAATGTCTTCACTTTTAGCAGAAACAAACCTTACAGAACGGCAAAGGGAGTATACAAATACTATTTCTAGCTGTGGTGAAAGCCTGCTAAATGTTATTAATGATATCCTGGATTTTTCCAAAATTGAATCGGGTAATATCGAACTGGAGCGTGTAGATTTCGATTTACGTTCATGTATTGAAGATGTTCTCGACATCTTTGGTACCAAGGCAGCCACAGTTGGACTTGATCTCATTTATAAAATTGACAATAATGTTCCCACCCAGATCGTAGGGGATGACTTAAGGTTAAGACAGGTACTTACAAACCTTGTAAGCAACGCATTGAAATTTACGCAAAAAGGAGAAGTGTTTATCGGGGTACATTTAATACAATCATCAGGCCCGGAAAATATAACCTTACAATTTGAAGTTCGTGATACTGGTATTGGAATTCCCCGGCACAAACTGGATCGGTTGTTTAAGGCATTTTCCCAGGTAGATTCTTCAACTACACGAAAATATGGTGGCACCGGGCTGGGGCTCGCCATTTCTGACAAATTAGTAAATCTTATGCATGGGGGCTTTCATGTAAAAAGTGAAGAAGGAAAAGGCTCCATCTTTTCGTTTACGATAGAAACGTCTAAAGGCACAAAGGTGCTGACCGAATATACCCCATACAATATGGCGGACGTGGAAGACAAAAAAATATTGATTGTGGATGATAACAAGACCAACCTGGCAATTCTTAAAAGCCAGCTCGAACTTTGGAAGTTATTGCCTGTAGTTGCGGAATCCGCTGCGGAAGCATTAGAAATTTTATCCAAAGATGATGCAATTGACCTTGTGCTCACTGATATGCAAATGCCTTTTATGGATGGAGTGCAACTGGCGCAGAAAATCAGGAAACATCGTTTACCTGTTCCAGTCATTTTACTCAGCTCGGCAGGGGATGATTATACCCAGGAGAATTCAACCCTTTTTATTTCAATACTTAACAAACCTGTGCGGCAGCATATTTTAAGCAAAAACATATTCTTTGCTTTGCAACCACAGGTCAATGCTAAGCCGACTGAAAAAAACACTCATGAAAAACTATCTGTCAATTTTTCAAAAAAATACCCACTGGAAATTTTAGTTGCAGAGGATAACCCCGTAAATCAAAAGGTCATTTTATACACCCTGGGTAAACTAGGTTACAATCCCTGCCTTGCAGAGAACGGTGCAATTGCTGTAGATAAAGCAGGTGAAAAACATTTCGATATCATATTAATGGATATGCAAATGCCTGAGATGGACGGTATCCAGGCAACAAAATTTATAAGAGAAACCCAGGCGAGCCAGCCAATAATTATTGCATTAACAGCAAATACAATGGAGGGCGATGAGGAGGAGTGTTTAAATGCAGGTATGAATGATTACATTTCAAAACCGGTAAGGATAGAACAATTAACCGATATGCTTGAAAAATGGTCATTAACCAAAGTGGACAGTGTAAATTTCATAACACAATAATAACTTGTCATCTTTAGTTAAGTATGAGGCAAGAATCTTTTTCATATTAAAATTTAAAAAAAGCTTTATCCCATATTAACCAGTATACTGATAAATGATCTTCTAATTAATATACCCCAAAAATGATCAATGAAAACTTACATGAAGGAAAATTATTCGACTTAAGCCTTCTTGAGATTATGGATGACAATGAATATTCGGCGGAATTACTTACGCTCTTTCTTAAGAACACTCCTGTTCTAATGAATGAATTAAGAAAAACCTGCACAACAAATCATTTTGATGCCATTTATAAAATTGCGCACAAACTAAAAAGCAGTGCCGGGCTTTTTTATGCGAATAATCTGCTTGACGCACTTACGAAAATAGAGGAATGTGCAAAGGCCGGAATCAATAAGGACTTCCGTTTAATGGCTGCGAAAGCAAACGAAGAATATAAGCTGATAGAGACTCCCTTAAAAGAGCATTTAAAAATTATTCAAAAAGAATTAAATATTCCCGCATAGAAAATTATCATTAAAAAAAATTGCCGCGAAAATATAATATGAGTTGCTAATTAATTTTTAATAACGTGATTAGCCGCCCCGTTCTTTACTGTAATTGTTGATTACTCCTAATCTTTATTTTCTCTCCTAATATTATATAGGAATTTCTACTGCGAATCATCAATAAGCGTATATCAATTATCTATAAGCTTATGTATGATACATTCTCTCTTAAAGAACCGCCTTCATCGGCCTGGCCTCAATATATCTACCCTGTTATACATAGAAGCTGTTTGAGTTAATTAATATTTTTACCAGTTGAACATTTTTTGAGGAGAAATTTCAGGATAACTACAACTTTTCTGTTTCTTCCAATATGAGGACAGCTAGTATCTCGTTCATAAGGATTTTAAAATAATTAACTCAAACAGCTTCATAATCTCTTTATTCTAAATTGTTGACGATAATCGTTTCTTAATCTATTTATATAAATAGTAAATTGATTGGGCTTATTTTTGGAACTTTCTAAGTTTCTTAGTTTATCCTTTTAATTTAAAATATAGTTATGGAATACACTCCAGGTTCAAACAGATATGAGAAGATGGAATACCGCAGGTGCGGGAACAGCGGCTTAAAGTTACCAGCAATTTCGCTAGGCCTGTGGCACAACTTCGGAGAAATTGATGACTACGAAAACTGCAGAAATATATTACACACAGCTTTTGATAATGGGATCACCCATTTTGACCTTGCCAATAACTATGGCCCTCCGGCAGGCGCCGCGGAGATAACTTTTGGAAAAATACTACAACAGGATTTTCTTCCGTATAGAGATGAATTAATAATCTCATCTAAAGCAGGATGGAGCATGTGGCCCGGTCCTTATGGGGACTGGGGATCAAAAAAATATTTGGTAGCCAGTCTTGATCAAAGTTTAAAAAGAATGGGATTGGATTACGTGGATATTTTTTATCACCATCGCCCCGATCCCAAAACGAACCTGGAAGAAACAATGATGGCGTTGGATCTGATAGTTCGCCAGGGTAAAGCTTTGTATGTAGGTATTTCAAGTTACAAACCGGAAGAAGCAGGAGATGCTTTTGAAATATTAAACGACCTCGGAACTCCCTGCCTCATTCATCAGCCAAGGTATTCGATGCTGGACAGGTGGGTTGAAGATGGTTTATTAGATCTTCTTGAAGAAGAAAATGTAGGATGCATCGCTTTTTCATCCTTAGCCCAGGGCCTACTTACAAATAAATATTTGAATGGTATTCCTGAAGATTCCCGTGTAGGCAGGCATCTTGAAAATGGAGCGATCACTGAAGGGCAGATAACGGACACCGTTATTGAAAAAGTAAAGAAACTTAATTCGATTGCTTCTGAAAGAAATCAAACACTTGCTCAGATGTCGCTTGCATGGATATTGAAAGATGAACGAATTACTTCTATTGCTCTTGGAGCCAGCAAGCCTAAGCAGGTTACCGATGCTATTGATGCCATTAAGAATTATAATTTTTCTAAAGAAGAATTATCAAAAATTGAGTTTATTCTTAAAAGCTGATTTCGCATCTACAATTTTTGTATAAACTTTTACGGCATATCATGGTATTTTTTTGCTTTTACCATTTTAATGATATCGTCTTCATGTAACAAAAACGAAATACGAAACAGAGCGTGATCCGAAATATTCAAATTTTAGCATCATGCTGAGTTATTTATCTATAATCAAAAACACGACTGACCCAAAAGGCAATGCAATCCTTATTACAAAATTTACCAGGATGAATTCATTATTCTAAAGATCAGAATATTCGGCAGCATGCATGATAATGCTATCTATATGCGATACAGATACCTTGTTTTCGTTTTCCGGTCTTGTTGAAATATCCTTCCAAACTGAATCATCACCAAACCGCTTCCACTGCGCATTACGCTGTTCAACACTTTCGAAAATCGGCATGTACATAAAGTTGGGCATATTGCTTCCTGATAAAACCTTTGCATAAAAGACAGGATTAAAGCCAAGCCGGTTGAAAATTTCTATCTCGCCGCCTATATTGAACATTGCCATTTTCTTTTTGTGCAAATTTTCAGTGGGGCTCTCATAACTTCTCAATTCAAAAATCCTTGCCGGGTTTTTGGAAGGAGGCACAACCAAACGGGGTTGCCCCGGGAACGCATCCAGGAGAATCGATTCCATTCTTTCATATGGGGCATTATCCGACGGGGCTTCCATAAAGATTTTTGCTCCTGAAATATAATTGGCATCTTTTTCAAGCTTTCCCGATATACCAGCCCAGGAGTTTGCCGAGGAAAACGGGATGAAAACATAAATAAATTTCACAGCTGCAGTGTCGTTCGCAATTGGCTTAAATACTCCAATATTTTTTAGACCTGCATTATGTAAAGCCGGTAAATAAACATTTTTCAAAAACGCGTCAGTCTGCTCAACCTGGGCATTATTTTTTAAATGATAAATTTTTATTTCATAGAAATCTTTTTTTACCGGAGCACTGAATGCACATGTTGCAGCCAATAAAAAAAAGGACAGAAAAAAATTGCGTTGCATAATTTAGTATTTAGTTTTAATGTTCGCTGCGGTTAATTACCGCAAATTGAATTCCAGGCAAGGTCCTAATTTTATTGGACATTGCTCACAATTACTTCACTTATATCCAGGTTGTTGCCACAGGAAATTGTTCCTCACCTGGGCTGATAAGAAATGGCAAAATGCCGACGTTCTTTAAATTCTTCAGGTGTGCAATAATCCTTACACACACCAAAACCTATTGCCATTCAATCCGTAAAACGGTGGAAATATAATCGGGATATAATTCCCATCTTTTGCTTTTAAACTTAAAATAAAAGTGGCAAATTTATCCCGCCAACTCTTATATAAATGCATGTTTATCTACAATCGTAGTGTTCCAAACTATTTAAAACAGCTACAGCATATCAATACTTTTTTATCTTTTAATTATATTTTATTACTTTAGGTATAAATTCAATATTTCATAAATTCTGTATTATTAATAGTTTATTTAAAACTATGGTGGTTAAATAAGCAATACTTTATCAATATTATATTAACATTTTTTAGCTAAAATATTGCTTGTATGCCTACAAAATTATTAAGGGAAATAACCCCGCTGACCCAAAGTGATTGCTTTTCACTTTTTGCCAGAAGCAAAAGGGATTTTGATTTTCCATTGCATTTTCATGAAGAATTCGAATTGAATTTTATCAGGAACGCCGGTGGGGCAAAACGCATTATAGGTGATCATGTGGAAGAAATAGGAGATACAGAACTAGTGTTGGTAGGCCCAAATCTTCAGCATGGATGGTTTACCCACAACTGTAAAGGGAAACTTATAAAAGAAATCACTATACAATTTCATCGTGATTTGTTTGATGAAAGGTTTTTACAGAGAAATCAGATGAGTTTTATAAGGACCCTATTTCGGCAATCATCAAGAGGAGTATTATTTTCTAATTCAGCTGCCTTATCAATAATGCCGCGTTTAAAACAACTGCCGCAAAAACATGGATTTGATTCTGTACTGGAGCTATTGTCAATCCTGCACGATCTTTCTACTTCACGCAGTATCAGAACACTTTCTGACACTTCATTCAACAGTGACATGCCTTCTTATAACAGCAGGAGAATTGAAAAGATCATGGCACATGTCAATAATAATTTTAGCCAGAATATTAGTCTAAATGACGCTTCAAAAATTGCAGGGATGACTGAAGTTTCTTTGAGCCGGTTCTTTAAACTGCGAACCGGAAAAACTTTCGTGGACACGCTAAACGACGTGCGCCTCGGACACGCATCACGCATGTTGATTGATACAACGGATAGCATCAACGAGATTGCCTATAAATGCGGATTCAATAATATGTCGAATTTTAATAGGCTTTTTAAAAAGAAAAAGGATAGTACTCCAAAAGAATTCCGGCATTCTTATACATCAACCGGCGTGCGAACATTTATATAAAATAGTTCCGAATTGGCTATTTAACCACCGCAAAAGTAATTTTACGGTTGGGAATATTTACCCATATTATTCGAAGAGCCTTTCCAAGGGCAAATTAAGGCAATTTTAAGTACAGCATTTTCGTTTCTACTATTAATTCAGATATAGAAATATCATTCTGAAACCGGTCATTTAGAACGGGTTCCTGAGTCCGGTAGGTCCAATATATCCAAAATAGAAACTCTCAATAATGAAACGTACAAAAGAAAAAACCACTATCCTTTTTGTAAACAAAAATGCGCAACCGTTAAAGCCTGTGCAGGTTTCAAGCCAGCTAATCTTAAACTGGAAAAAATATCTTGTGATAGTATCCCTGGTGTTTCTTACCTTAATTACTGCCATAGTATATTTAGCTTCCAGTAACATGCAGCAATATAAATTGCAGTTGGCCCTTTCGACAAAGCTTCATTCAATGCGTGGAGTAATTTCAAAAGTGGATACAAATGCAATAAGAGAAAAATTTACAAAAATTGATAAGGATCTTTCAACCATTAATGGCTTTTTAAAAGCACGAGGAGTGAAACCCGTGTTTAAAGGACCCCAAGGTGGTGAAGCGGAAAGCGGTATTTTATCTACAGAAGAAATTAGTGATTTTTACGACGGCTATCTAAACCGGATAATTTATAACTTATCGTATACCCCTTTGGGATTACCTTTTCCGGGTACGATTACTTCTACCTTTGGTCATCGCGAAAATCCTTTTGGCGGTTCCAACATAGAAACTCACAAAGGACTTGATATAAAGGGTCCTTCAGGAGCACCGGTTAAAGCAATGGCAAAAGGAAACGTAGCTTTTGCGGGACCAAGAGGTGGGTTTGGAAATTGTATCATTTTAAAACATGGCAATGGATTTGAAACACTATATGGGCATTTATCAAAAATTACCGTAAGTTTGGGTCAGAAAATAGATATAGGGCAGCAAATAGGCAAGATAGGATCTACCGGAAGATCAACGGGTCCACATTTGCATTATGAGATTCATAGAAATGGAGAAAAAATTAATCCACAGTCATTTTTAACTCTTAACTAATATGTTTAAAAAAAACAACAAGCAGGAAACGGTAGAAATTGACCAACAGGAAATTTCAACTATTATTGGCGAAGGGTATACTTTCAAAGGCGACCTACAAGGCTCAACGGTAATAAGGATTGAAGGAAAGATTATAGGAAACATCAACGTAACCGGGGGTGTGGTACTAGGAGAAAAAGGTGAAGTAGAAGGCGATATAGTGACCGACTCGGCCATCATTTATGGCAAGGTACATGGCAACGTAAAATCTACACAGCTTGAGATAAAAAAATCCGGCCAGGTAAACGGAGACATTACCACTGATAGTATTGAAATAGAAATGGGAGCACAATATAATGGAACCTTGAACATGAACCGCCCGAAGCCCGTAATGATGGAAAAATCAGAAGGTTTAAATAAATCGTACGGTAACGCCGTGAACCAGTAAGGGGAATCACGAAAACGTTCCGGCAGCCCTTAATTCAATAATATAGAAGTCAAATTTTTACCCTATCCATTTTGGGCACCAATAAATGCATAATAAGCCAGGCTGCGAGGTATGCAAATCCGCAAATAAAAAACATAATATAGTAGCCTGCTTCGATATTTCCGAGTAACTTATATTTATCAAAAAGAATTCCTGCAAGCGCCGCTATTAGGATACCCCCAACAGCACCTGCCATCCCTCCAATCCCTGTTACTGAAGCCACGGTTTTTTTTGGAAACATATCCGATACCGTTGTGAAAATATTAGCACTCCATGCCTGGTGAGCGGAGGTAGCAAAACCAATAATAAATACCGCTAACCACATATTTAATTCGCCAAGCCACTGGGCAAAAACTACGGGTACTACACAAAATGCATAAATAAGCATAGAGGTTTTTCTTGCCCTGAAAACAGTCCACCCTTTTCTTACAAGATATAACGGTAACCATCCGCCACCGATACTTCCAAAGGTTGACATAGTATATACTAATGCCACCGGCAATGCAATGTCAGTTCCGGTAAGATTGTATTGGGCGTTAAGAAATGCGGGTAACCAAAAAAGATAAAACCACCAAACAGGATCCGTCAAAAATTTCCCCATAAGAAAAGCCCATGTCTGTCTGAAACCTAGTAATTTAATCCAGGAACTTTTTGGAGGCATTTCCTCTATTTCTTCAATTTCATCAATATCGCTATTTATGTAGGCAAACTCTTCTTTTGTAAGCCGTTTATTCTTCAGTGGAATTTCATAAATCCATAACCAGAGAACAAGCCAAATGAATCCAATGGCGCCAGTAATAATAAAAGCCCATTCCCATCCAAACATTTCTGCAATCCAGGGTACAGTGAGTGGAGCAATTACCGCCCCAATATTTGATCCTGAGTTAAATATCCCGGTAGCATAGGCACGTTCTTTTTTAGGAAACCATTCGCTCACTGTTTTTATAGCCGCCGGAAAATTTCCTGCTTCACTAACGCCCAGGGCTGCCCGGGCAATTCCAAAGCCCATCGTGCTGTTTGCCAGCGCATGTCCCATTGCTGCAAAGCTCCAGGCCAATATTGATAAAGCATAACCCATCTTGGTACCTATCCAATCAATAAATCTTCCAACGAAAAGCATACCTACAGCGTATGATACCTGGAAAGCAATAACAATATTTGCATAATCGCTTTCCTGCCATTTAAATTGAACTTCAAGGTAAGGCTTCAATAAGCTGATTACAGAGCGGTCAAGGTAGTTTATTGTAGTAGCAAAGAAGAGCAGTGAACAAATAGTCCACCTGTATTTTCCCACAGTTTTTTGCATATCGTATGTGTTGAAGAATTATCTTACTGTCTTCACAATTTCCATAGCTTCTCTTGTAAGGGTTTCAATTTTTGCATAATCTTTCTGCTCAAGCAATTGCTTACTTACTAATTTACTTCCCATTCCCACCGCACATACGCCGGCTTTAAACCAGCCTGCAATATTTTCTTTATCTAGATCGACACCCCCGGTTGGCATAAATAACAATCCCGGGAATAACTCTTTTATTGAGCTCATAAATACAGGACCTAAAATATTCCCGGGGAAAAGTTTAATCATTTTAGCTCCCATATTTTCGGCGCGAATAATTTCAGAAGGTGTCATACAACCTGGCACCCACAGCATATTGTTATCATCAGCTACCTTTGCAACTTCTTCTATCAAACCAGGGCAGATAATATAGTCTGCACCCGCATCGATAAAAGTTTGCGCCATACTGCTGTTTTTAATAGTCCCAATGCCAAGGTACATGTCTTTAAAATCCTCATCACATAGTTCCCGCATTTTTTTAAAATTCTGTAAAGCCGCTTCCCCGCGATTTGTATATTCTACGGCTCTAATGCCAGCTTTGTATAGAGTTCTTAAAACTTCAAGGCTTACATCAGTATCCTTATAAAAATAGAGAGGAAGGATTCCCTGGGCGGGAATTAATTCTAATAAAGTGGTTTTTGTATCCATAATCATCTTTTATAAAGGAACAATGTTATTGGAATTATACCAGTATGCCAATTTTTTCATAATCGTTCAGCGCATTTTCGCATAATGGTTTACATAACTCTTGTCACTGTAGAAATTATAAAAAAATTCCGGGTTAGTGGAATTGAGAAAATTTTCTATTTTTATTTAAGTTAATAAATAATCAT
>JBKJRY010000253.1:0-5883 GCA_046593045.1 Chitinophagaceae bacterium
CTATAAGTTTAATGCCCTTCTTCATTTTTTCAATTTCTTTTTTAGGATGTTCAAAGCATCAGATGCTAAATGATTTTCGTCACCAACCGCGCTTTCAAGTTTGTCTGCCAGCCAGAGCGTTAAGAGTTCATCTTCGTTTACTTTCAGAAACCTGGCAATGTCAATTACCTGCTGCTTTGAAGCTTTGCGTTCTCCTCTTTCTATCTTGCTCATTAAAGCGGTGTCCATTTCAAGTTTTGCAGCCACTTGTCGCAAAAGGAGATTTTGTTTCTCTCTAAGCTTTCTGATTTTTTGCCCTAAATGATTTAACACAATAAAGTATTTAGTTTGGCTTGTCAAATTTTGTCAAATGTAGATAGAAAATTAGGAACAAAGCAAAGTGGGTGCATTTCAAATTCATCCTGCTCTGGGGCGCAACAAAGCAGCATACACTTCAAAAAAAACCAAGAAGGTTTATTTGAGACACTATAAATTGAAATGCGCTTAAAAAAACCTTCTTGGTTTGCGCTCGTTTTAAATGGGTTGAATTGGTGTATATATAATTGTTGCCGATTGGTGGGGATACCAACCGGGGCTGGCCACCGTGGGCGGTGTCCCCACCGCCCACAACAAGTACGGCAAAGCGAATTAGGAACAAAGCAAAGTGTTGGGTTCGTCAGTGGCTGATTGTTGTTATTCTGCTGATGTTTACGATAAAGATGATAAGGATTCCCGTCCGTGGGTGGTAGGGTGTCGTTTGAATTTTTAGCTCTTTTGCAAAGGTTGGCTTTATGTTAGGATTTGTGTGCCTTGCAAATGTGCTAAAAGCGTGAGGTCGGATGGCAAGTCTTGGGGTGCTTGTATATGGTAGGATATTCAAATAAGGTGACATACACACAAGCATATTTATATTTCTAATTACAAAACTATATTCGCTAAATAAAGTTTGCTAAGCTGGTATTAAAAGATTGATGAAATTTAATTAAAATTATAAATTATAAATCTTATGTGGTGGATTTATGCACTTCTTTCGGCGCTGTTTGCGGCACTTACAGCGATCTTTGCCAAGGTGGGTATAAAAGGTGTTGATACCGATCTCGCGACTGCTATCAGAACCGTTGTTATCCTGGTATTAGCATGGGGCATTGCTTTTTTCAAAGGAGGCACAAACACCATTAATACACTTACGAAGCATAACGTTCTATTCCTGGTGCTTTCAGGCATTGCCACGGGACTGTCCTGGATTTTTTATTTCAGGGCACTTCAAATCGGAAAGGTATCGCTTGTAGCACCCGTTGATAAAGCCAGTGTGGCTATTGCTATTATCCTCTCAATTATTTTTTTGGGCGAAACTCTTACGATTAAGATGGCGATCGGCGCCCTGCTGATTATTGCAGGAACAATTATATTGATATTATAAAATCATTCCTTGTAGAAAAATACTTTTTCAAAAAATATTTTTTTTATAAATAATCTTATCGTAATATTACGATAAGATTATGGGCGCCACAAAAACATATGGTTTTATAAAAAAGGATATTACCCTGGCAAAATACGCCAAAGCTTTGGCGCACCCGGCCCGCTTATCAATTTTACAATTGCTTATCAGCAAACAAACATGTATCTGTGGAGATATAGTTGATGAATTACCGCTATCACAGAGCACGGTTTCACAACATTTGAAAGAATTAAAAGATGCGGGATTAATAAAGGGTGAAATTGAAGGAGCAAGGGTATGTTATTGTATTAATGATAAAGAATGGAAAGCTGCACAGGAAAGTTTAAACGCAGTTTTTGATTCATATAAAGGAAATAACTGTTGTTGATGTTGTATAAAAAAAATTAAACCGGCATTTTTAAAAATTAAAAAAAACAAAATGGAAACTCAAGACAATTTAAAAGAACTGGTAAAACAAAAATATTCAGAGATCGCGTTGCAGGATAAAGAAGTAAACCAGTCTTCATGCTGTGGCAGTGGTTGTTGCAGTACTGAAGTGTATAATATTATGTCTGATGATTATACTCAAATAGAAGGATACAATGCCGATGCTGACCTTGGCCTGGGATGTGGATTACCTACACAATTTGCTAAAATAAAAGAAGGCGATGTGGTAATTGATCTCGGCAGCGGGGCCGGTAACGACGCATTTATTGCAAGGCACGAAACAGGCCCGGGCGGTAAAGTAATCGGGATTGATTTTACTCCTGCAATGATTGAAAAGGCAAGAACCAATGCAGAGGTAAGAGGATATAACAATGTAGAGTTCAGGCAGGGAGATATTGAAAACATGCCCGTGACATCAAATGCCGCTGATGTAATTGTAAGCAATTGTGTTTTGAATTTAGTCCCCAATAAAGATGCTGTGATTAAAGAAATTTTCAGGGTATTGAAACCAGGTGGCCATTTCAGTATTTCTGATATTGTACTGGAAGGAGCATTGCCTGCAAATATTAAGAATGCTGCCGAAATGTATGCCGGCTGTGTTTCAGGAGCCATAAAAAAACAAGTGTATCTTGAGTTGATAGAGCAAAACGGTTTTACTAACATCACCATTCAGAAAGAAAAAATTATTGATATTCCCGCAGATATCTTAAGTGAATATTTATTCCCCGGAGAAATCAATACTTTCAAGAACTCCGGTACAGGAATTTTAAGTATAACAGTTTTTGCAGAAAAAGCTAAAAAATGTTGCGGCACTGATTGTTGTAATTAAGTATCCGCCTGGTTAAATATTTTTCCAGTACAGTATATTTTGAAGATTCAGCACTATAGAAGATATTAGCATATTCTTAATTTAGAAAATATTTTCTATGCGAAAAATTATACTGTTAATAATCGTCTCCTTAAGCCTTAATTGCGTTGGTCAAAATAAGCCAGGCTTTGATGGGCTTAATATGAATATGGGTAATCTCTTTATGTTGTCAGATGCAAAAACAAGATCAATAAGCCCTGAAAATTCTACCGGTGAACCCGGGAAAGGGGGCATGGCAACTTTGGAAAATGGCTCAGCCCGCAATGCAGCACGCGATTTAGGGCAGGGCTGGAAAGTGAATCCCTTCGTAGTTATTGAGCCTGGCCAAACATTTACAATTGCTGATATCAGTGGCCCTGGCGCTATTCAACATATCTGGATGACTCCTACAGGCAACTGGCGATTTTCAATTTTACGTTTTTATTGGGATGACGAAACAGAGCCTTCAGTTGAAGTTCCGGTAGGCGATTTTTTTGGAATGGGCTGGGGTGAATATGCATCTTTAAACTCACTCGCGGTTACTGTAAATCCTGGCAGCGCTTTTAATTCTTATTGGGCTATGCCTTTTAGAAAAAAATGTAAAATCACTATGCAGAATATTAACACTGAAAAAATGGTTTTGTATTACCAGGTAGATTTTACACTTACAAATGTGCCAACTGATGCAGCCTATTTTCATGCCCAGTTTAGAAGAAACAATCCCACCGAAGGAGGCTTTTATACTTTGGTGGATGGTATAAAGGGAAAGGGTCAATATGTAGGGACCTATCTTGCGTGGGGATTAACAAACAATGGATGGTGGGGAGAAGGAGAAATTAAATTTTATATGGATGGAGACTCTAAGTTTCCAACTATAAATGGCACAGGTACTGAAGATTATTTTTGCGGCTCCTACAATTTCGAAAATCATAAAACGCACGAGTACCAACCTTTTTCAACTGCATATACCGGCCTGCCGCAGGTAATTCAACCCGATGGATTGTATAGATCACAACAACGATTTGGTTTGTACCGGTGGCATATTCCTGATCCTATACGATTTGAAAAGGACCTGAAAGTAACTATCCAGGATTTAGGCTGGCGCCATGATGGACGTTATCTTCAGCAACGATCTGATATAAGTTCTGTTGTGTATTGGTACCAGGCAGAGCCGCATGCCCCATTTCCAAAACTGCCATCGAAGAATGATCTTGAGGTCAATTAAGAAGACAAAAAATAACAAGAAAAGTTAAGAGGAAATTCTATAACCCTGAATAATAATCATAGCCCCTTTCGTACCAATAATCCGGCGGGCGTTGATTGCTGAACGAAATTGTACCAATACGTTTAAGGTGTTTAATACCATACTTAACGGGAATGATTAAACGCAGCGGAGCGCCCTGGTTCATTGGCAGCGGCTGGCCATTCATCTCGTAGCATAAAATAGTTTGCGGATGCATAAGACTTGGCATATCGACGCCTACATAATATTTGCTATCAGGAGTGACAAGACTTGCATATTTTAATTGTGTTTGTGTATCAAGATGATATTTTGCCGCAAAGTCGCTGAACTTAACGCCTGCCCAGTGAGTAACCTGGCTCCAGCCTTCTATACATTTAAAATCAAAAACAATATCTGTTTTTGGTAATGCTTTTAATTCATCTAAAGTTATAAATAAGGTATCCCCGGCTGCTTTTGCAATTTTCAATTTCCATGATGCCGGATCAAAATCTCCTTTCATTCCGATGAAGCCATTTAGCCGCAAAGCTTTTGTTGATACTGCAGGTGGAAAGGATTTGGCAAGATGATCATCGCTGAAAAAATTTGAAAAAAAAGTTTGGTTATAATCTAAAACCGTACGCAGGGGTTTAAGAGCGCCGGCTTCTGCTGGTTGTTTGTAAAGCCATTTCCATGAATAAAATAAAGCAACAAGAAAAACTATAAAGATTGCAAAAGAAACAATTGTTTTATTTCTCAATTTCTTTTCTGAAATAAATATTTCTTCTTTATAGTTCATCATCATTTTTTTTAGGAGAAGGATTTTCAGTATTTAAATTTATTTTATTACCAGGTTCGTTCTCTTTTTCATTTGTAATAGTTACCTCAATTTTTCCGGGTGGTTGAGAAAAAACATCTTGATTTTTCAATCCAGGTTCTAATTCAAAATTTGATTGATCGCCTGTTTTTTCATGGCTTATTTGGCCACTCTCCTCTTGAGTATTTTTAACTGGCACTATCAATTCTTCAACATACTTTTTAATTGGAACGGTTGCAGGTTGAATTTTGTCGATTTGATCCATGGGCAATACATCGAGACCAGTAACCATGCTTCTGAAATTATTCCATCCGGCAAGAATTACCTGTACCACGTGTACTACAAAAAAGAGAGTAAATAAAATAGTAAGTATAAAATGTTCCCCCCGAGCCCATTCATAGCCGCCTAACATTGCTGTTAATAAATGAAACTGCACCGGTTTGAATATAGCGAGGCCTGTTAGCAAAGAACCAAATCCCATAATAATTACACCTGTATAGGCAATCCTTTGTGCGGCATTATATTTTTTTTGCGGCGGTAATTTTTTTCTTATGTGAAGATCATGCAAAACCACTTGCCATGATTCTTTAAATGATTTTCTACCGGGAAATACAAGTCGCCACTCACCGGAAAATATTAAATAAATAACATAAATAAACCCGTTGATAGCGAAGAGCCACATAAAAACAAAATGAAGGCTCATGCCTTCCGCAAGCCTGAAGGGAATGTTGAGTGCTTTGTAAAATGTATCGGGGAAAAATTTGAGAATTGCTTTATCGCCCCATTCAACGCGATAAACATCATTCGCCCAATAGATCAACATACCACTCCAGGTCATAACGGCGAGTATAGGGAAATTGATCCAATGAAACCATCTTATCGCGAGAGGATGTTTTTTTAAAACCTTTTTCATTGCACCAAAGTAAAATTTTTTTGTTGGTATCGTACGTATGGCATTATTTATTTTTTATCGAAAGATAACGAAACAGAATTAATACAATAATGTTTATAATTAACTTCCTCAATATCGCAAGTTATATGACTAAATAAGCCTCAGTTCTGCACGTAGTGTGGAAAAGAGGCTTATTTTATTTTCACCCAAATAGGTGAACTTACGAATTGTCAAAAACATAAGA
>JBKJRY010000304.1:0-2587 GCA_046593045.1 Chitinophagaceae bacterium
AAAGAACGGAACCAATTATACTTTTGAAAATCTATTAGACATTGCAAAAGGGCAGGTGAGCAGTGAGCAGTTGGCAGTTGACAGTTGGCAGTTGACCGAAAACAACCAACAACCAACAACCAACAATCGACAACTAGTTTTTATCGACACTAACATGTACGTAATGAAAGTATGGAGCGAATTTGTTTTTGAAAAATGTCATCACTGGATATTGAACCGAATTGCGGAAAGAAAATATGATTTATACCTGCTTTGCAATATTGACCTGCCATGGGTTAAAGATGAGCTGCGGGAATATCCTGATTTGAAAACAAGGGAACGGCTTTATCAGCATTATAAAGACATCATGGTAAATCAACATGTGCCATGGGTTGAAATTAGTGGAGATTATGAAGAAAGATTGCAGAGGGCAATTGAGGTTGTAGATAAATTACAATAACCGGTTGGCAGATTTATTTTAACCTAGCTCCATAGGAGCGGTATGTTAATAGAAAAAAAATATTTTAAGGTATTTCAAGAGCTCCATCGGAGCGGCATGTATAACATATCGCTCCGATGGAGCTAAATACAACCCGTTTTAATTTTGAGCTACTAACATACCGCCTCTCTGAGGCTATAGCAATCATCTTACTATTTCCTGAACATCCGCATCACCTGCCAAATTACCCATTTGCCTTACAATATTATTTGCCCTGCCTGCCACATAACCACTTAATGGTTTTACGGTAAGTCTTTTGGGGTTGGGTAAACAGGCCGCAATTTGTGCCGCTTCGGCCATCGTTAAATCTTTAGCATCTTTATTAAAATATTTTTTTGCAGCGGCCTGCACACCAAAAACGCCACGGCCCATTTCTGCTACATTTAAATATCGTTCAAGAATTGTACGTTTGGTCCAGATGCCTTCTATCGAAAAAGTAAAAAATACTTCAATCCCTTTTCTTAAAAATCCGCCACCCTGGTACAGAAAAATATTTTTAGCCACCTGCTGGCTGATGGTGCTGGCACCCCTTACTTTTGTCGGGTGTCGTTTATTATACTTCATGGCAATCTTTATCGCTTTTACATCAAAGCCATCATGATCTGGAAACTCCTGGTCTTCGCTGGCAATTACCGCCAGCTTTATATTGGGTCCCATGGCATCGTAAGAAACATAATCCCTGTGCAGTCCATTGCCCTGCAACAGGCTCGTCATTTGGGTAAGTGTTATCAGCGGATTAAAAATTATACCCAACAATAAATACAATGTAGAGGAAATGTAGGCGATAAAAAAAACTTCCCGGAAAAACACGGCTGCTTTTTTTATAAACAAAATATGGCGTAGCCAGAAATAATAAAGCAGTCCAACAGCAAGTACAACAGCACAAACAATCAGCATTTTCAGTTTAAGATTGGCAACCGGAAAATCATTGACCTTAAATTTTTGTACAATAAAAATCAAAAACCAACTGATGTGTAAAATAAAGATCCAGAAAAATATTTTCTTCAGCAGAATCCAGGTTTTTTTCATTCCGGTGGTTTAAGTGTTGTAGCAATAAATATACTTAACCTTTTGTATTACTCATATTCATATAAACCAGCCTGTATTTTTTACCGATAGTCATTCCGCCGCCATGTTTTTTTCCTTTGGCCATAAAATAACCGAGGGTGCCCAAACCAACAGAAGCTAATAATAAAGGAGCGCTGAATTTTTCACGGTCGGCCACATACACAATGCCGCTGCCTAATACAATCACTGCAGCTCCGCCTAATATTCCTGCACCACTGCCCCTGATATTAAAATTGGATTTTTCTTTTTTCCCGATGGCGGAAACCTGGTTATAATGATATTTATAATGATAGCTGCCCACAGTATCTATAAAATAAGTTCCAATAGTTGTAGGCGTATAGCGGATGATGAACTCCTGTAAATACAACGTATCATTTTTTATACCGTTGATTGTTGCATTAATATAAGCTCCGCTTTCGGCAGTAAAAGAAATAGTTGAGCCACTGTAAAATGTAGTAACCGTTTTGCCTTTCTTTTTTAGTATAATAAAATCGGCCTGTTGGGCATAGCAACAAGTGGAGATGAAAAGCAGTATCGGCAGCAGAAGTTTCATCCAACAAATTAATAAGGCAAAAAAGAAAAGCTTATAATTACAGCTAATGTTTTACCAATGTATAAATAATGCCAATCATAATTACAAATCCGAATATTAGATATAAAGCTCCCGATACCCGGTTAATCAGTAGGATTACCCGGTCGCTTAATTTTTTGCCGATATATCCTGCTCCTAAAACTTTACCAACATCAGCAATCATATTTACAGCCAGGCAGGTAGAAAAAATAATAATGCGTTCGTATAAACTATATACAGAAGCTAAGGAGGCCGCCATAATAACCCAAAAAGAAATAACAGCAGGGTTTAGTGTGTTGATGATAAAACCAGAACTGAGGATGGCAAAATAATTTGTTTTTTTACCGGCCGGAGTTATTACATCTCCGGCAATTTCTTTAGGTTCCTGCAGTCGGCGGGGTTCTATCTTTTTAATAAAGGCATAATAAATGCCCATGCCAATTAAAAAAATGCAGCCGGCAATGCCAATC
>JBKJRY010000360.1:0-2669 GCA_046593045.1 Chitinophagaceae bacterium
GATACTTACCAGTTAATGCTCACCTTAGACCGTCAGTTCATGGCGGGCATGGCTTATTATTCGGGCATCCGCAAACTGGGTGCAGGGATTATCAGGCTCGGCCCCGGTGTTCCATCCCTGCAATGGGAAACGATATTTAAACTAAAGCCAACAGCGATTGTTGCGGTGCCTTCTTTTATTCTTAAACTGATTGCTTATGCCGATGAACATAAAATTGACATCAACAGCTCATCTGTAAAAAAAGCAATTTGCATTGGCGAAAATATCCGCAACGCCGATTTTAGTTTAAACATATTGGGTAAAAAAATTACGGGGAGCTGGAACATAAAATTATTTTCGACCTATGCCAGTACCGAGATGCAAACTGCATTTACTGAGTGTGCCGCAGGTAATGGCGGCCACCTGCAACCCGATTTGTTGATTGTAGAATTGCTTGATGAAAGTAATCAGCCGGTAAAAGCCGGCGAGCCCGGCGAAGTTACAATTACTACTTTGGGTGTGGAAGCCATGCCGCTATTGCGTTATAAAACCGGAGATATTTGCATGTATTTTGATGAGCCCTGTAGTTGTGGCCGAAACAGTTTACGCCTGTCCCCGGTGATGGGCCGCAAAAAACAAATGATAAAATTTAAAGGCACTACTTTATACCCGCCTGCACTTTTTGATCTGCTGAATGAGATGGAAGAAATAAATGATTTTGTTGCCGAAGTATACAGTAATGAAATTGGAATGGATGAAGTGCTACTGCATTTGCAGGTGGCTAACCAAACAAAAGAAAGTGACCATAAAATAAGAGCCTACCTGCAGGCCCGGTTAAGGGTAAGCCCCAAAGTCCAATATGTTACCAAAGACGAGATGCAGAAAATTCAGTTTCCCGAAACAGGAAGAAAAGCAGTTAGGTTTATTGACCGGAGGGATTAAGAAAATATTCTTTTTTTAGTAAAACAAAATACCATCATCTTAATATTTACCTTTAGCAGGATAAATGTGCGATAATCGGATAAGAAAAAATAAAAATTTATGCAGCATGATTATGATGTAGTTGTATTGGGTGGTGGCCTTGCCGGGCTTACACTATCATTGCAATTGAAAAATGCAAAACCTGATATTTCAATACTGGTTTTGGAAAGAAGGGAAAGTGAAGCAACTACGGCTGCTCATAAAGTTGGTGAATCAACTGTTGAGCTCGGTACCCATTACCTGCGTGAAGTGCTTGACCTTAAAGAATATTTGGAAGCACATGAACTTCCCAAACATGGCCTGCGTTTTTTCTTTCCTTCAAAAACAAAAGAAGATATTGCAAGCCGTGTTGAATTAGGTCCAAGGTTAAGTTTGCCGGTACCCAGTCATCAATTGGATAGAGGTACGCTGGAAAATCATCTCTTAACGCTTTCCCGTGAAAAAGGCAATGAAGTATTGCTTGGCGCAAAAGTTTCGAACGTTGATATTGATGCTGCCGGTAAACACGAAGTGAGTTATATAAAAGAGGGGGAAGAGAAAAAAGTTAGCTGTCGCTGGATAGCCGATGCGTCGGGCAGAGCAAGTATTTTAAAACGGAAACTACAGTTTCAAAAACCTATGGAGCACCACAGCAATGCAGTTTGGTGGCGGCTTAAAGGTGTTATTGATATTGATAGCTGGACCGATAACAGTACATGGCAATCTTATCTTGAACCCGGTTTAAGATATTTGAGTACCGTGCATTTTATGGATACCGGGTATTGGTTATGGGTAATTCCGTTGGGTAGTAAAAATACAAGTATCGGTATTGTTGCCGATCCGGCTGTGCATCCCTTTGAAACTTTTAATACCTATGAGAAAGCAGTGGAGTGGATGAAAATAAATGAACCTTTGCCTTATAAAATGCTTGAACCATTGGGGCAGGGAGATGGGCTGCTTGATTTTAAAATTCTGAAACATTACGCTCATCATACCCAAAGAATTTATTCAACAGACCGCTGGGGAGTTACCGGAGAGTCGGGTGCATTTTTAGATCCGCTGTATTCGCCGGGTACCGATTTTATTGCCATGAATAATTCATGGCTGAGCGATCTGATATTACGTGATCTTGCCGGAGAAGATATTGAAGGACGTGTAAATATTTATGAGCAATCGCACCTGGCATTGGTTGAAAGCTGGATACCGGTTTATCAAAACAAATACTTGTTGATGGGGAATACCCAGATCATGGTGATAAAAATATTCTGGGACTGGGCAACTTACTGGGCAGTGCCGGCACATTTATTTGCCAATAAAGCTTTTACTAACCTGCGCATTTTAAAAGATCTTTTTGCCAAACAAAATAGCCTGGGCCGAAAATTCGGGCAACTGAATAAAATAATGCAGGACCTGTTTCTGGAGTGGCTTCCTTTTGAGAACAGGATATTTTCCAATCGGTATATTGATCCGTTTGATCTGGCTTACCTGCGGCAGTTTCAGGAAGAAATAGAAGTGCAAAGGGAACCCGCCGATTTAATGGAGCAAATTGCAAAGAATATGAATATCCTGGAACAGTTGGCTGTAGCCATTTTCAGGCTGGTAAGTGCAGAAGTAAATGGCACATCACCCGACATAAAAGTGAACCCATATACAATCAACCTTGGTAAAAAAGAAAATGCAGTAATGCTGGATACTGAATCTGATGATACCATTGCTCCTGTTACTTCTAT
>JBKJRY010000107.1:0-35654 GCA_046593045.1 Chitinophagaceae bacterium
TTTTTGACAATTCGTAAGTTCACCTATTTGGGTGAAAATAAAATAAGCCTCTTTTCCACACTACGTGCAGAACTGAGGCTTATTTAGTCATATAGCTTGCGATATTGGGGCCATATATCACTTGTTATTTTATTTGCATTAGCTTCATTATCTCTCACTCTTCTTGATAAATGTCTACCCAGTTGTTTCCCTTCACTCCAAGGTAGCTGTCTTTAATCGTATTGGTTACAGAGCGAAACGCAGCGCCTGATTGCTGGTTAGTAAATACAATAATTCCCAGTTTTAATTCCGGAATTAGCGTAACCTGTGTGACAATGCCCGCAAGCCCACCCGTATGTGTTGCTTCTTTATATCCGTTTACATCACTTAGGAACCAGCCCAATCCATAGCTTTCAAAATGTGTGTTGTATTGGTTCGTACCTCTTACCGGGATAATAGTTTGAGGCTTCCACATTTCTTCGTGCACACCTTCACTGAAAAGCCTTTTCTGTAAATTGTCGCCATACTTTCCATTGTTCATTTGCATGATGATCCACTTACACATATCATTTAGGTTGCTGTAAATTCCGCCTGCAGCATTAGCAACATTGCTCCAGTCGCGGCGTATTACTTTTACTATTCCATTTACAGGTGCATGCGGGTCAATCACATTATTTTTATTTTGAACAAGACTGTAAGATGGGGCGCTTTCCGTCATGCCAAGTGGCTGCATAATTCGGGTGGAAATAAAATTTTCCCAGCTCATTCCTGAGGCTCTTTTTACTACTTCGCCCCCAACAATATATAGAAGATTGTCGTAATCATATTTTGTCCTGAATCCTGAAACTGGTTTTAAATACCGAAGATTGTGTATTATGTCTTTTATGGTGAAGGAATTGCTGTCGGGCCAGAACATCAGGTCGCCTGCTCCCAGGCCGAGGCCACTCCGGTGTGTAAGCAAATCTCTTATAGTGAATGCTTCCGTTACATAAGGATTGTACATTCTGAATTCCGGGATATAATCTATCACCTTATCATCCCACTTAACTTTTCCTTCATACATAAGCATTCCCAGGGCGGCTACAGTAAAAGCTTTCGAATTAGAAGCTATACCGAACAAAGTATGCTCATCCACTTTTTTCTTAGTGTCGAGTGATCTCACACCGTAGCCTTTTTCATGAATTATTTTGCCATCCTTCACCACGGCAACTGCAATCCCCGGCACGTCGAAAGTTTTTAAAGTAAGCTCCGTTAAAGAATCAATGGAAGCTGATGAAATAGACTGCACATAAATGAAAAAGATATTTGAGAAACAAAATATCGTTGCTATGAAGGTGAGTTTACCAATTTTCATTTTAGTAAATTATGTTCTGAAATGATGCGTTAATAAATGGATAACTAAGGTAGATTAAATTAACCAAGCCATTTTAAGGCTGAAATTTTCCTTCTTGTTGCGACACTTTTTTAAATACAAAATTTATAATTCGCCATTCCATTCTTTATAAAATTGCTCAAGATAGATTTGCATAAAATTATGGCGATCTTCGGCCATCTTTTTACCTGTAGCAGTATTCATCCTGTCTTTGAGCAATAATAGTTTTTCGTAAAAATGGTTAATGGTCGGGGTTGTACTTTTTTTATAAGCCTCTTTGGTCATGTGTAAATCCGGTTTTATGTCCGGGTTATAAATTTCCCTGTTTGTAAACCCGCCGTAATTAAATGCTCTTGCAATTCCTATTGCACCAATAGCATCCAGCCTGTCAGCATCCTGTACAATCGCGAGTTCTATTGAATAAAAGTTGGGAAAAAAATCCTCCCTTGAAAGAAATGTTGTTTATGATATTTTCTACATGATTTATATTATCCTTATCCACGGAGAGATCCTGCAAAAATCCTTTTGCTTTTAGCGGCCCCACATTTTCATCGCCATTATGAAATTTTGCATCCGCAATATCATGTAACAAGGCGCCCAACTCAATAATAAATTTATTAGCCTTTTCTTCTTTAACGATCGTTTTTGCATTTTTCCAGACTCTTTCTATATGCCACCAGTCGTGGCCCCCTTCTGCCCCTTGCAATTCTTTTTTTACAAATAATATGGTTTCTTCTATTATATCAATCTCGTTCATAAAAACCTATCAGGGTGTATTTTTAAAAATAGTTAAAGATGAACCGGAAGATAGGAATATGAAATGAACTGCCTGTAATATTTTGAGGGAGAATAACAAAAAAACGATGTGCAGAAGAGAATGTAAAACTTTTATTGGGTGTTCTGAATTCTCCGGGCACATCATCATCTGCCCAACGCTATTTTTAGCACATTGCAAGGCACACAAAACCCCAACACAAACCAAACCTTGCAAAGAGCTAAAAATGCCAACAAACAACCCGCCCCGGCTGACAAATATCTATCATCAGTGGTTTAATATTTCAGTAGTAAATCTTTACCAGACACACAAGTCCGCCACAGTGATTGCACTAAACGAATAGGGCCAAACTTTAGTTCTCAATATTGTAACCGGATAAACCCTAAGCATTGTAGTAAACTGCTTTAGTAATATCTTTCACTTCATGACAGATGAAAAGTATTTTGAAAACATTTATAATGAATACAAGAACATCGTGTTCAACCTAAGTCTCAACTATATACTGAATACCGAAGATGCACAGGATATCACACAGGAAGTATTTGTAAAAATATATCAGCGTTTTCACCAGTATAATCCTGCCTCAGCTTCTTTAAAAACATGGCCTTTTACCGACAAAGATGTTTCCGGCAAAATTTATGTAGCAAATTTCTTCTTTACTTCCTGCCCTGGCATTTGCCCTAAAATGGCCGTGAGTATGGAGGCATTGCAAAAAGAATTTTTAAACGATGATGAAATTTTGTTCATCTCTCATTCTGTTACTCCGGATAAAGACAGCGTGCCGGTTTTAAAAAAATATGCCGCTGAAAAAGGTGCGATATACAATAAATGGAAATTGTTGACCGGACAAAAATCAGAAATATATAATCTTGGCCGTAGCTCTTATTATGTGGAAGAAGACCTGGGTGTAAACAAGGACAGTACCGATTTTCTCCATACCGAAAACTTTGTGCTGGTTGATGAAAACAGGCATATAAGAGGGATTTATAATAGTCTTGATAATAACAGTATGGCGGCTTTAACCAACGACATTAAAGTATTGGAATTGGAATAGGCTATATGAACCTTTCAGTGACAAATTATAATGTTGTTTTTTCACTTGCAATTCCATTAATATCCCTTTGCTTGGCGGGTGTCCACACCCAACTTTATTATCATGGGTTATCCAGCTAGGTATATTTTCCTAAGTTAACAATATTAATTCAGCAATGTCCGGTGATGGACACCGGCCAGGAGGGGCATATGCTAATGCTGTATCAAACAATTTTCTGTCGTTAATTTTAGGTGATTTAGTAGCTAATTTAAATTTAACCGGGGCGAACAGAATTCTAATTCCCACTTCGGCAAGCCCCGAACGATACCTGAACCAGACAATGATCACCTTATGCACTTTTCATCTTTCGGTGTTGTTTTCATGATCGAAATTTTAAGAGGATACGGTAGATTTTGATTAAGATCATACGAAATTATTTCGTTGGCCTTAAAATACTAACGGATAAACACTGGCTTCATCGGAATAAAAACGGGCTCTTCATTTTATCTATTTAGTTTTCCGTCAAAAATCAACGCGTTAAGGTGTGGATTAAACTGTAATTTTTTATCAATCAGTCATGACGGGCAATTAATTTTTTGAAAGCATATTTAATTCTGAAACGATTTTGTTTGGGAATTGGTTGCCTTGTTTTTAAAATGTTTTTGTGGATACACTGTGTTGCAGTATAGAAAATTTCATACTGCCTTATCTAAAAGAGTTATCTCGAATGAAGATCATTCTTATTGGAGAAAGGCTTTACATTCAGTGTAAACAACACACCTGCACTGTTGAGTTTTACTTTTCCATAACCTATACCACTCAATGGCAGATTTATGTAGGGCTCTGTTGTAAAAGAAATTATTTTGTTCAGCCTTCTCTCATAACCGGCCGAAAATCTTAAAGAAGAAAAATAATGTTCATTCTGATTTCTGATTGTATAAGATTTTTCCTGGTATTGCCCGGGGGATATTTTTGAGATGTACGTATACGTTTCCCGTTTCATAAAATAAGACGAGACGCCTGTTGATGCAAACCACGCATTTTTTTTATTTTGCTTGAAACTATAATTTATAATCAATGGAATTTCATTTACAGTGCAATTTGCATTTATGTCGTCTAATTGAGGATAATAATTCCAGAAATTAGACGGCGGATGATAATCAGATGGGTGAGCTTCGTAAACCTTTTTCACAGTGTAGAACCCGGTTCTTAGCTGCCAGTTTTTTCCAAATTTATATGCGATCCCGGCGCCTAGCATCATCTTCAAAGTACCTATGTTGTTTACATTTATTGCGCTTACATCGGGGCCGGCTGAAAAACTCAATGAAAAGGAATTTTTAAAATTATTCTTGTTCTGCTGCTTTGGCTTTACTTTGGTAGCTTTTAAATTATTGTTTGTTTGCGGTATGCCGGTAATAGAAATATTGGTGGCTAACATCCGTTTGTAGTCAGTGCCAAAACTTTTTATTTGCTGATGTATTAATTGCGGCATGCTGTATTGTTGCTGAAGAGTTGCCTGCATCTCTCTATCGGCGATTCTCTCAACATTATATTCATCTGCATTATTGTTTTGAATAGTTAATTTCACCGAACTTCTGCGTGTGCCCTTTATATTACTGTTTTTTTGCCTGGTTGTTCCTGCGACCGACCCTGTTGCCGAAGCTGTTAGTTGGTTGTTTTTTGCTGAATTCCCCCCATTGGGGGTGCTAGTTATAGTTGAGTTAAGCCTGGAAGTATTCGTTTCAGCAGCTTTGTTGGAATGAACACCTACTTTTGAATTTGTTTCCGTTGTTCCGGGAGTCTTAATATCTTTTCCCCCATTTCTTTCAGGAATTAATACTAACATCAGAAATAAACACCCTGCCAAAAACAATAAAAAAAATAACCACCTCTCCGGATGCTTTTTCTTTCCAACTTCTTTTGGATTTTGCTGCATGGGCATGTGTTCATTCAATAGCGCTTCCATTTTATTCCATGCCTCTTCATTATACTCCATGCTGTAATTTTTAGCTGCTTCCTGTGCTTTTTTATCTAGTTTATCAAATGGCATTTTTGGCTACGACGGATTGTTGATGAGATAAATATTTTTGTAAATGTCTTTTTGCTTTAGAAAGGTTAGACTTGGAGGTTCCTGTGGCGATACCTAATTTTTTTGCGATCTCCTCATGTGTAAATCCTTCTATAACAAATAAATTGAATACAGTACGATAGGAGGGTGGCAAATTTTGAACCGCGTGAATAATTTCCTCATAAGATATTTTATCAATCGCGCTTTCATATTTCGAAGGCATTTCTACAACCTTCCCGCTATACCTTGTCATCATTTCCTGCTTGTGGTATTTGCGATTGTAATCAATTGCAGTATAAACCATGATCTTTCCCAGCCATCCTTTAAATGAACTTACAACATCGGCATACGCAGGCTGAAACCTGTACATCTCCTTAAAAATCTTTAAAAACCCATCATTTAAAATCTCTGACGCGTCTTCTTGTTTATTTGTGTAGCGACAACAAATAGAAATGGCATAGCCATAAAAAGAGGCAAAAATTTTTTTTTGACTCTCACGGTTGTTAAGACTGCAGCCCCTTATATGTTGTACTAATTCTTCAGCAGACAGCAAGATGAAATGTTTTACAGGTTTTAATCGTATCTGCACACTTAAAGGTTGCCTCCCTATAAAATTACTTAAAGTTGGAACAAGAATTATGGCAGTTTGCCACTAAGGCGCCGGGCCACTAATATTCACAAATAGAAGATTTTTGTGGTTAGTATGGTTGATGAGTTTCGTGGTAATTTTAAAATTCTTACTAATATCAACCTGTCAATCGTAACATTATTTGTGTTTTCTTGTGCGAGAGGTAATTTATCTTTGGATAAAGTTGAAGTTTTTATATGCCGTACCGTGTGCAAACAAACCTTGAAGAAAATGTAAATGCCATTACCCACGGCATGGGAGTGGTACTATCATTAATTGCGATTCCTTTTTTGATCATAAAATCAACCCACACTGTAGACGGAATGATGGTTTGGGGTGTTATATTGTTTTCTTTCGGCATGCTGGCTGTTTATCTCTCTTCTACCGTTTATCATGCCCTCCGTCACCCTCAATTGAAAAGAGTTGCGAATATTGTTGACCATATTAGTATTTTTTTCCTGATCGGCGGGACATACACGCCAATTATACTTCATTATGTACCGCAACAAACCGCTTTTGTATTTTTAACAGTGCAATGGCTAATAATTTTTAGCGGGGTTGTGCTTAAGTTATTTTATACGGGCAAATACGAATGGTTGTCAGTCACACTTTACATTTCACTTGGCTGGATGCTGGTCTTTGTAGTAAAGCCTTTGATTCTTACTATGCCTTCTACTATATTTTACTGGATCATCGGCGGGGGTATATGTTATACATTCGGGGTTGTTTTTTATGTAATTGGGCATAGAAAACATGCACATAACATCTGGCATATTTTTGTAATGGCGGGAACCATTTTTCATTTTATTGCTGTGTATAAAAGCCTGGATGTGCTGGTAGTATTTTGAAAAAATTTCCGGTAAAAATTATTTTCTCCGAAGATTTTATTTTAATGTACGGGCAGGTCATTTCCAATATTCGACAATTCATTTATTGTTTTCCAGTTCCTGGTTGTCGCGACTAATTTGAGTTTATTTTCAAAAAAGTTATTATTCAACTTCGTGTTGCCATAACCATTCGGGCAAAAAAGATAAATTACATTACCTGAAACAATAAATTCATCAGGCTGGTATTGCAAACTTTTTATTTTTTCCATAGCTTCATCTAAAGGTTCACCAGATAAAAAAGTTACATGGAGTTTCGTAATATCCTCCTTTCTTTTAATAACAAAAGGATTGTTTTCAAGTACAGTAATAATCTCATCAAGTCCTTTCACCATTACCGAAACATCAAAGGCAAAATATTCCCGGATTTTTATCACAATCATCTTTTCAAGCTTATCGCTTTTCGTCTTTTTAAATTGAAAAAGAACATTTCCGCTCTGTATGTATGTTTTGATATTTTTAAAATTCAGATTTTCAAACATTTTACGAAGCGCTTCCATTTTGATCAATTTATGACCGCTTACATTTATACCTCTCAGAATTGCTATGTATGTTTTCATGCTTTTAAGTTGTTTCTGCTTTATTATAGGCTGAATACAATTTCTCAATTAATTCTTTTTTCAGCACTTCCGGGATAAAAGCGGCATTCAGTGCATACTCATTGCATTTATAAAAATCATTATTTGTCCAGCCAAATACCTCCTGCAATTTTTTATATTTATTATTCAAATTAATATTTGTGATAGTTTGTGTATCAGTATTAATGCTGAGAGAAACACCCGCTTTATATAATTTATCAACTGGATGGTGGATATAGTCTTCGTAAATGTTAATTTGAACATTACAGGTGGGGCAAACTTCCAAATGAATATTTTTTTTTGCGTAAATGAGCCACCAGTTTTTCATCTTCAATACTTCTAACGCCATGGCCTATTCGTGAAGGCCCGAAGTATTTTAATGTTTCCCAAATACTTTCCGGCCCCTGTGCCTCGCCTGCATGGGCGGTACAAAAAATACCTTTTTCTTTAGCATAGTTAAATGCGGCAATATGGTTATCTATTGGAAAGCCTGCTTCATCCGCTGGAATATCAAATCCGGCGACATAACTTCCCTTAAATTGTTCTACCAGCTTTACTGTTTCCATACTTTGTTCTTCTGAAAAATGCCGCAGCGTGCAAAGTATCAGCCTCGCTTCAGTGCCTGTTTGTTTCACTGCATCAACAAAAGCTTGTTCAGCGGTTGCCACCACTTCATACGGCGTCAATCCTTTTTGCAAATGTTGCAGTGGTGCAAATCTTATTTCAGCGTAGAGTATTTTATCAACAAGCAGTTGTTTAAACAGATCCTGAACCACCAGGCGTATCTGTTCATTGGTTTGCATCAAAGCAATCCCTTTTTTTGCCCGCGTTAAAAAATCTGCAAGATTTGTGCATTTTGAAGGAGCTAGATAATCCTGAAAATATTCTTGTTTTGTTACTGAAGGATCAATCTTTTTTACAACATCATAACTCAATGAACAATCCAGGTGAAGGTGAAGTTCAACTTTGGGTAATGTGTGCAGCTTTTTCATGAAGCTAAATAGGGCAGTATTTCTGAAATGGTATTTACATGTTTAAAGTGCGGGTCTTCAATATTATGTTCAACATTCTCGTGGGCCCAGGTTATATGATAGGGTACGTGGATAGCATAGCCACCTAATGCTAAAACCGGTAATACATCAGACTTAATTGAGTTGCCAATCATCATGAATTCGTCCGCTTGTATATCGAGGTGTTTAATAAGTTTTATGTAATCTTTTTCCTGTTTATCGCTCATTATTTCGGTATGATGAAAATAATGTTCTATACCCGATTTTTTTAGTTTTCGTTCCTGGTCAAGCAGGTCACCTTTAGTAGCTACCACCAGCCTGTATTGCCCTGAGAGAAATTTAAGAACATCTTCCACGCCTTCCAGCATTTCAATAGGCTTATCTAAGAGTTCTTTGCCATATTCAATCGCTTTTTCTATTATACTAATATGTATCGTTTTATTAGAGATACGCAATGCGGTTTCCACCATACTAAGCATATAGCCTTTTACCCCATATCCATAGAGCGAAAGATTTAGTATTTCTGTTTTAAAAAGTTCCTGTGAAATGGTATGCTGTGGCAAATAGTCTTCGAGCAGTGCGCAAAACTTTTTTTCTGTTTCCTGGAAATAAGGTTCGTTTACCCAAAGTGTATCATCGGCATCGAATGCAATTACTTTAATGTTCATCGAATAGATTTGGATTTCACAAAATATTTATCTCTTTCTCCCCGCCCTCTGTTTTATATTATCCCATACAGGCACTATATCTGGCGAAAGATCAAAATAAATGATCGCTCCGGCATATAATACAATGAAAATACTGCTTTTTAATACCATCGCAAAGAAGCCATGCAAATTATGAAAAGCGTAATAGCAAATCGTAAAACAAGTAAATGCGAGTAATATGGAATAAAGTGTTTTATTACTGAACGGGTGCATATTAAATTTTCGTTTGAGAAAAATGATGCGAATGACATTATAAATCGTAAATGAAATAAGATTTGAATATCCGGCCCCGACAATGCCGAATTGCTTCACCAGCAGATAATTTAGCGGTATGGCAAGCGACAATAAGATCATGCCGCTTATGAACTCAAATCGCCAGAATGTGGATGTGCCAATTATTTGTGAATTCACTCCTGTGCCAAGGTCTACTATCCGCGCCATACCAAGGAAAAAAAATATCCATTGTGATTGAAGGTAAGCCGGCTTAAGTCCGAATGTATTGACCGCATCAGCATAGTTGAGCCATACTACCAGAAATATTCCCAGTGAAGCAATCAATAGATTAATGCCGGAGCGTTGGTAAATAAGATTGATTTTCTGATAATCCTTATCCTTCCACGCTTTGGAAAGAACCGGAACCGATGCAGCGACAGCCCCTCTTTGCGGTGCCTGTACCAGTCCTGCCACCACACTTCCAAGAGCGAATATTCCTGCCTCAGCGGTTCCTAATAATGACATGATGACAAGGGTATCAACAAACTGCGCAATCATAAACACAAGTCCTCCAAAATAAATCAGCGATGCAAGTGAGATTATTTTTTTGTAAAACTTTTTTGTAACACGGCTTATGGTAAATGTGATGTAAAACGATTTTTTCCAGATAAGATAAACAAGCAATACTATGGCAACGATACCATATGTGAAAGCATACAATTTTATAAAATTATCAAAGCTGTTTATGAGTTTGAAGCTCAATAAAAAAATCAGCACAAGGGTAAGCAGCTTAAACAACACTTCCCTTAAAAAAGTAGTAAAAATTGATTTGCGGATATTCCATGCAAATACTTCAAGGATGGAAAACAACAAAATGAAAAATCCAAAAGGGAAAACCCAGAAATAATATTTTACAAAAAGAAATGAATTTGTGCCAAATTTTCGGATAACGAGATCTTTAAAAAAAATACCAGCAAGAATAACAAAACAAAATCCGACAAGGCTTACGATAAACGCCCATGTTAAAAGATCGTTTTTCTTTTTTGGAAGATTATCTTCGTAATACGGGTGAAATTTATAAACAGTTGAGATCATACCAAGGTTGGCAAAAGCAAACATTAGGTTCCCCACAGCGATAAAAATGCTGGTTAAGCCATATTCTGAAGTTGTAAAAGGCGAGCCCTGGCGGGTGAATAAATAAGTATTTACAAATCCGATAAAAAAGCCTGAATAAACAAAAATAGTTGATATGATACTTTGCCTTCGTATCTGCGACATAGATGAGATTGAACCTCTAAATTATATTTATTTATTCTGATGCGTAGTAATATAAAAATTTTCATCAACTTTTATCTCTTTCAGGCCGGTCTTTAATTGTTGCATTTTATCTTTTGGATAAATAAACATATACTCACCTTTTTCATTCAATATTTTTACGGGCATATCAAAACCGGGTACGCAATTGGTCCATCCATACCGCAATTGTCCATCGCTGATGCGGTATTCAAGAACTGGTATTTGTACAGTTCTTAAGTACTGGTCAAATACTTTTGAAAAATCATGCTGTGATGCTTTGCTGATATAATCTTCTACCTGGTTTGAGGTAACTGCCTGGTGGTAAAAAGTTTTATTTAATCCCCTTAAAATTGCCCTGAATATAGAATCGTTATTGATAACCTGGCGAATGGTATGTATCATGTTACCGGCTTTATAATACATATCTATAGGGCCTTCACTGTTTACACCATAAAAGGAAATTATTGGTTTCCTGTTTTCAATATTCTTTCTTGTTCCGATCAAATATTCATCTGCGGCTTTTTTGCCATAATAATATTCAGTAAAAAGAGTTTCACTATAGTTTGTAAAGCCTTCATGTACCCACATGTCAGCAATATCTTTCGAGGTAATATTATTACCAAACCATTCATGCCCGCTTTCGTGCACAATGATGAAATCCCATTTCAATCCCCAGCCACTGCCAGTAAAATCCATTCCATGATAGCCCTTCTGATAGCCGTTTCCATAAGCAATAGCACTCTGGTGCTCCATGCCAAGATGAGGTGCATCCACGAGCTTATAGCCATCTTCGTAAAAAGGGTAGGGGCCAAACCAATATTCAAAAGCCTTCATCATTCGGGGCGCATCAAGAAATTGTTTTTTTGCTTTGGCGAGATTAGAATCCAGCACCCAATAGTCCATGGTGAGCGGTCCTTTTTCAGCCTTGTATATTTCACCAAAATGAACATAATGACCCATATAGGGAATAAGGTTATAATTATTTATTGGGTTTACGACGGCCCATGTAGTTGTTGTGGTGCCATCATAATTATTTACTATATTCCTTTCTCTGCCATTGCTCACGGCTACAAGTTCAGAGGGAGCTGTTATGTGTATCTCCGCACTATCAGGTTCATCACTTTGTATGTCTTTACAGGGATACCACAAACTTGCCCCTAATCCCTGGCACGCAATAGTTACCCATGGCCTTCCGTCATTATCTTTCTTCCAAATTACTCCTCCGTCCCATGGGGGGTTAATGGCAATTTTTGGTTTGCCATGATAATAGATAAACAGCCTGCCCGAATTATAAGTGATGTCTGTTTCGTTGAAAGAAATAAAATAAGCGTTCCCGTCTTTCTTAATATCGTTTACTAATTTGGGATATCGCATTGATGTTTCTCTTTTACTTTCCGGATTCAAATAATCAGATTTGATTTTTACACTGTCAATGATCATTGGTTCCTGTAAATCGATTTGCATCAATGAACCGGGTTTAAGAACCTTAAAATCGATGATATTATATCCGCTAATAGTACTATCCTCTAAATTGAATTTACCATGCAGATCATATTTTGTTACATCCCACCAATCTCTTCCTGGGCCATTGCTGCCACGCAATGTATCAGCATGCGTGAAGGACTGTGATATCGCATTGGAACATAGCCATGGTAAACAAAAGAGGATAACTATATTTTTCATTCACTAAATTTATTTTTTCTAAATCAAAGATGAAGTTAAAAAATCAATTCTGTTTGCCGGTCATAAAAATCAATAATAAGAATCTTCTTTTTGTGTTGGGTGTTATATTCTTAATAGTTATTACCTCATGTTCGCATAGAGAGAATACTAAAAATATTTTCCATTATAATGAGCAATCGGGTATCGCCACGCTTGATCCTGCATTTGCAAAAAATCAGTCTATCATGTGGGCTGTGCACCAGTTGTATAATACATTAGTACAAACCGATGATAGCCTTAATATCATTCCTTCATTAGCAAAAGGGTGGGAAGAATCTGAAGATAATAAGCGCTTTATTTTTCACCTGCGAAATGATGTTTTTTTTCATGACAACGATGCGTTTCCGGGTGGGAAAGGAAGAAAGATGACAGCCAATGATGTGGTGTATAGCTTCACCCGTATCATGGATAAAAATACTGCAAGCAGCGGTGCGTGGATCTTCAATAGAAAAGTTGATTCGATACAACCTTTTACCGCTATTGATGATACTACATTCCAACTCAAGCTACAAGCTCCTTTCCATCCGATACTTGGAATATTAAGCATGCAATATTGCTCAATATTGCCACATGAAGTGGTTGAAAAATATGGCAAAGATTTTCGGAGCCAGCCGTGTGGGACAGGGCCTTTCCGGCTTATTGCGTGGGAGGAAGGGCAGGCATTGATAATGAAAAAAAATCCAGCATATTTTGAGAAAGATAGTTTGGGAAAAAGTCTCCCCTATATTGACGGGATTAAAGTCTCATTCTTTGAAAATAAAGCCACAGAGTTCCTGGAGTTCCAACAAGGCAGGCTTGATTTTATAAATGATATTGATGCTTCGTTTAAAGATGAAGTGCTTACTAAAAAAGGCGAACTGCGTAAAGACTGGCAGGACAAAATCATACTGCAAAAACATACTTACCTCAATATTGAATACCTTGGGATTCTCCAGGATACCTCAATGGCAGTTGTAAAAAATTCTCCACTTCGAAATGTAAAAATAAGACAAGCGATCAATTATGGTTTTAACCGGAGAAAAATGATGTTGTATATCCGTAACTCAATTGGTATTCCTGCCGAAAGCGGGTTTGTTCCGCCAGGCTTTCCTTCATTTGATTCTTCGGCAGTTATAGGTTACCGTTATGATCCTGTAAAGGCATTACAATTACTAAAAGAAGCGGGTTACCCCAATGGTTCAGGACTGCCTGTGATACCATTACTTACTATTCCTGTATATGCTGATCTTGCCAGTTATATAGCGAGCGAGTTACAACAGGTTGGTATAAAAATACAGGTAGAAACAGTTCAGAAAAGTTTATTACTCGAACAGACTGCAAAGTCGGAAGCATTGTTCTTTCGCGGAAGCTGGCTGGCTGATTATCCAGATGCTGAAAATTACCTGGGCGTTTTTTATGGAAAAAATCCTGCGCCGCCAAATTATACGCGTTATGATAATCCTGCATTTGATAGACTATACGAGGCAGCCATAGCCGAAAAAAATGATTCGTTGCGATATAAAATTTATCAGCATGCTGATAAAACAATGATGAATGATGCGCCGGTAGTGCCTTTGTGGTATGATATGATAATACATTTGGTACATCCATACGTGAAAAACTTTATCCCGAATAGCCTGAATCTGCTGGAACTAAGAAAAGTTCGTTTGAATAAGTAATTATTATTATAAGTTAAACCGTCGAATAATCCTTCCAGTTAAGATTAATATGTGTAGATTACCGGATTATCCACCTTTAATTCAATCTCAATGGCCGACATCCAAATAATCCTTTGTTTTTCCTGCTCCTTCTTTTTGCTTTTTCATTCTTATTTCTTTCCCAGGTCTGCACCTCAGAGAAGTATCCAACCGATAATTGTTATAAAAAGTCTTTTTTAAGTAAAATCTTCCTTAGACTTGGTGTGGCACTTAACAATGAAGAAACTTCAAAATTCAAACTCAAATAGTACAAAAACTTATTTTCTGGAAATATTTTACTACAAGAAACTTTAATATTAATGACAAAAAAAATAAAATTTTCGAAAGCAGTAGAGATGGATTTTTATTCAACGCTAAATAAAAGAGTGGATGATTATTTTGCTATCAACAAGATCTCAAAACATGCGAACTGGGTAATGGTATTCAAAACTTTTTTTTACCTGGGTATATTTACGGGAGCTTACCTTATGCTTATTCTCAATAACAACAGTTTAGGAATGCAATTCGCACTATGGATAATAATTGGATTCTTCACTGCTTTTATCGGGCTCAATATTTCTCACGACGCAATACATGGTTCTTTATCGAGGCATAAAAAAGTTAATAAACTTCTTAGTTATACTTTCAATATTATTGGCGCTAATGCTTACCTGTGGGGCATTATGCATAATATTGTTCACCATACTTATACTAATATAGAAGGGCACGATGAAGATATTCAATCAGTTCCTTTGTTAAGGATGTCGCCTCATCAAAAATTAATGAAAATACATCGCTACCAATATTGGTATGCATTTTTGTTTTATGGCTTTGGTTCTCTTACCTGGGTTTTTATAAAGGATTATGTAAAATTTTTTAAAAAGAAAATCGGCAATTATGATAGCAAGAAACATCCACCGATAGAATATTTTAATTTATTCTTTTATAAAGCAGTTTATTATACCATCTTTCTCGTGTTGCCACTGATTTTGATAAATGCATTATGGTGGCAAATATTGCTGGGCTTTTTTGCATTACATTTTTTCGAAGGAATAACTATGGCGGTAATTTTCATGCTGGCTCATGTAGTTGAGGAAACGAATTTTCCTTTGCCCAACGAAAAAGGTAATATGGAAAACTCCTGGGCAGTTCACCAATTGTATACTACCGCAGATTTTGGTCGTGAAAATAATGTTTTGAATTTTTTCTGCGGTGGTTTAAATTTCCAAATAGAGCACCATCTTTATCCACGCATTTGTCATGTGCATTACAAACCGATATCTGATATTGTAAAAGAAACGGCTGAAGAATACAACCTTCGTTATAATGCAAATCCCACATTCACAGGCGCTATCAGGTCACATATACGATTGCTGAAGAAACTTGGAAAAGGAGAATTGGTCGGGGTTCCTGTGCCGATACCTGTTCCAGCTGTGACAATACCTGTGCCAGCGTGATAATCTAAAAAATATTTCGTAAACGAATTCACATTTTAGACCTTGCCTGAATAAGCTTTTAAATTTTTTCAAATACAAGCCTGAAGTGGTCCATCGTTTCATTTTCAAAACAAACTTTGTTTGGGCTAATTCTGAATACCGCTACAAGATGGCGAAATTCTTTATCAGTAAGAAATTTAGGAATAAGGGAAGCATATAAAAGATATTTTTTTATATTAAATTTCCTGAATTTTATTCTCCATCTCTTAATGGTTTCTATATAATCAATCCTTCCACTGCTTTTCGAAATTAATTTAAAGTAAGGCTTTGCATTTTCTATCACCTGCTCAGCTCCATAAGGTAACCATGAGCCCGGAAATTGTTTAACCATTAACGCCATAGCATAAGATGGGGAATTTTTATCGGCATCTACACTTATCTCCTCTATCGGCATCATATTTTTATCAAACACCATTGTCTGCATATAAAACCGCCCGCCTGTTGGTAATAAATCTTTTAATCCTGTAAAAAATCTATGATATACTTCATCCTGGTTTCCTGCTTTGTATTCTTCTATAGAGCAGAAATGTTCCAATCCACCTATACAGGTTACTGCATCAAAAGTTCCAAAGTTTTCAGGAGTAATTTTCCTGCAATCCATCACATGAACATCAAGACCATTCTTAACGCATGCAGCAGCTTGTCCTGATGATAAAGTTGCTCCTGTTCCGTTAGCTCCCTGGCCTTTAATATATTTAAGAAACGGACCCCATCCGCAGGCCATGTCAAGAGCCCTGGTGCCTTTTTTTATTCCAAGACTTTCGGCAATAAACTTATGTTTATTTTTCTGTGCATCTTCAAGAGTCATTGAGAAATCTGCATTAAACATTGCTCCGCTGTAGTCTGCCATTTCCCCGATACTCAACCTGAAAATTTCATCTATGGTTGTATATGTAAAATCAAGATCATCTTTTGTTGCCATTATTTAAGGGTTTATTGTTTGTTTTGTTTGAAGTATGTGATAATGGCTCAATATAGTAATTATTTGCACATTTTCACCCGAGAAGTGTATAAGGAAACTTTGATGTCTGGACTATTTCGAAATTATTTCAAATGTGTTTGTTCGACTTTCGTTCAATGGCATGAATCCTGTAATGTTTTAAGTAATTGAAATCCGCTTTTACCGCTTTTTAAAGCATTTACACTTATTAGTGAGTATTTAAAATAATTGACAATAGTTGTGGATAAGTATGAATGGTTTAATAAGTTAATTTCGGAATAAATTGCTGCCCTGTGCTTTAATTCGCGTAACTTGCGCTCTTGTTTTAATCAATTTTTTATTAATGTTTTATATCCTGGCATTTTTTGCTTTCCACTGGTTCCTGTCTTTATTTTTTCATTCGTTTTTCTTGCACAGATTTGCTTCTCATCAAATGTATACAACAAGTAAAGGGTGGGAAAAAACTTTTTATTTTTTGACATGGTTCGCCCAGGGTTCGTCATATCTTGTGCCTAGAGCATATGCGTTATTGCACAGAATGCACCATGAATATAGTGATACTGAGAAGGATCCTCATTCACCACATTTTTTTAAAGATATCTGGCATTTGATGTTGCATACCGCCAAAATTTATGGAGATTTCAACACGGGCAAAGAATTACCTGAACCTAAGTTTACTAAAGAATATCTTCCTGTATGGGAGCGGCTTGACAGGTTGGGTCATCATATGATTACCAGGTTAGTATTTGCTGCATTTTATATTGCTTTTTATATAATTTTTGCGCCCAGCTTTTGGTGGTTTTTATTATTACCTGTTCATTTTTTGATGGGCCCGATACAAGGGGCAATCGTAAACTGGTTTGGTCATAAACTAGGATACAGCAACTATAAAAATGGGGATCATTCAAAAAATACAACCCCGTGGGGAATTATAATGATGGGGGAACTTTTTCAGAATAATCATCATTTCAAAAAGTACGATCCAAATTTTGCAAAGAAATGGTACGAGTTTGATACTACTTACATTATAATGAAAGGGCTACATCGTTTGAAGATCATTCGCCTCATACCTTTACCTATTGCGACGAACCCCGCCAATACTTTCAAGACAAATACCGCGAAATTAAGCACTGTTGACGTGAGTTAGTACTCGGGGACTAAAAAAGTCAGACGTCTTCCTGAATTTTTTCTACTTTCTATAGTATCTATAGATTAATCCTGATTCCAGCCTGTGGAATCAGCATATTAGTGCGGGAATTTTTTTCTCTGAATGAAACCTGTGCATCGTTACTTATGTAGGGGTCTGTAAGATAAGTTGTATAAGCTCCTATTATGTAAGCAACTTTTAATTCAAGACCCAGGTCATCTCTACTATTCAGAGGAATATCTATTCCCCCCGCTGCGCCATAAGAAAATGCCCAATGCGTTTTTGTTGAATTTGAATAAGAAGAATTATAATCACTGTAAAAGGTAAGTCTTTCAATACTTGCCGTCGAGAAAAAAACGTTCCAGCCTGCAGTAATGTCTACGAAAGGTTTCACTTTACGAAACTTACCAGGCTGAATTCTTGAAAGAAACATCAGGGAAAAAATATTACTGGTTGCGCTTACTTTATAATCTTCATAAAAACCATAAACATTGCCGGAGAAATATTGTGTAGCCCGGCTTTTTTCCTGTATGCCCAATTCCAGGCCAAATTTTATAAAGTCTGATTTGCGTGGCTTGAATAAAACATTCGTTCTTAATCCATACCCTGCGTCAGGATTCACATCTTTGTAATCTCCCTGCGGTACCGAAAGTTGTGCGTCTAATGATAAAGTAAATTTTTGTCCGTAAGAAACAGACACTACTATAAAAGAAATTAATGTAAGAAAGTATTTCATAAATAATTTTTTATTGTTTCAACAGTTCTGCAAAAACTTTTTTAAGTTTATCCATTTTAGGCTTTATAACAAAATAGCAATAAGGCTGTGAGTCGTGGTTTTTATAATAATCCTGGTGATAATTTTCAGCAGCATAAAAATTAGTTAGGGGCTCGATCGCCGTTACAACCGGTTTATCAAAAGCCCCGCTCTTATCGAGTTCTGCCTTATATTTTTCAGCTTTATCTTTTTGTTCTTCATTGCCATAAAAGATTACGCTACGATATTGAGGGCCTATATCGTTTCCCTGCCTGTCGGGTGTTGTAGGATCATGTGTTCCCCAGAAAACTTCCAGCAATTTATTGAAGCTTATTTTTGAAGGGTCGTAGTCAATTTTCAGCACTTCTGCGTGGCCTGTTTGCTTATCACAAACCTGCTCATAGGTAGGATTTTCAACATGTCCGCCACTGTATCCGCTTGTTACCTTTTCAACACCTTCCAATTGCTGAAACACGGCTTCGGTGCACCAGAAGCAGCCGTTGCCAAATATGGCAGTTTCAATATTTTTGATTTCCGTCATAATTAATTATTTAAAGATTTATTCTCATTATATTCTCAAAGATAAGTTGTGCATATATTAGTTTGATAAATGCTCAAATAAT
Source organism: Chitinophagaceae bacterium (assembly GCA_046593045.1). Lineage (GTDB taxonomy): Bacteria > Bacteroidota > Bacteroidia > Chitinophagales > Chitinophagaceae > Ginsengibacter. Next base: position 18,902 of record JBKJRY010000107.1, read on the forward strand.
TAACAACGAAAGTGTCATTTTATGTGAATTTCTATCATCAATTTTTAAAAATATTTTTTTATGCAGGCCATACATGATACTTCACATGCATTCAGGCTATTGCCCGGTGCTGATCTCAGGAATTCATTAATAAATTTTGTTAAAGAAAAAAATATATATGCGGGCTGGATTGTAACATGTGTGGGAAGTCTTACAAAATATAATATACGCTTTGCAAATAAGCAAAATGTTAATACAGGCGATGGTTTTTTTGAAATTATTAATCTTTAGGGAACCATTTCAATAAATGGATCACACCTCCATATTTGTATTGCAAACAATAGTGGTAGAACAATTGGAGGCCATCTTATGGAAGGTTGCAAAATTTATACAACCGCAGAAATAGTTTTAGTTGAGTCGGGAAAATATATTTTTAACAGGGAAAAAGATGCCGGTACTTCATGGAATGAATTGCACATAATTGATAAATAGTCGCACAGAATTTGCTATAAAAGCTCATATTGCAATCTTTATTTCCTTTAACTAAAATACCTCACTATTTATACATGAAATTATTTCCATCTTCTGCTATTCAGCAATTGGAATTTGATAAAATACAGAATTTACTTGCATCGCATTGCCGTACAGAATTTTCAAAACAGAGGGCTGCTAACCTTAGAATTCATACACGCAAAGAATTTATAGAGCCTGAGCTTCAGCAAACGCACGAATACAAATTGCTTTACCTAAACCATCTTCATTTTCCTGATGATACCGTCTTTAATCTATCGAAGGAATTAAAATTGTTAAGCATTGACGGCTCCACGCTTGCAGGCAGCCAGTTTCTCGCAATCAGGAAGCTCACCGTTGCAATACAGCAGTTCTTCAGGTGGTTCGATAATGACAGGGGGCTTGCCTATGCTTACCTGGCAAAGGTGATTCAAAGTACCTATTTTGAAAAAACTATTATTGAGTTGATTGATGACGTGCTTGATGAAGATGGCAATGTAAAGGACAACGCATCAGCAGAACTGGCCAGTATAAGGCTATCGCTGTACCGGAAAAGAAATGAGCTTCGCAGGCTATTTGACCGGATCATAAGTCGCATGAACAAACTCGGCTATCTTGCAGACATCGAAGAAAGCTTTATTAATGGCAGGAGAGTGCTTGCCGTTTTTGCCGAACAAAAAAGAATGATAAAGGGAATTGTACATGGCGAAAGCGACAGCCGCAGAACCACCTTTATCGAACCGGAAGAAACTACTGCACTAAATAATGAAGTGTATTCGCTTGAAAATGATGAACGCAAAGAAGTTCATAAAATATTATTTGGTCTTACTTCCAAAATGAGAGCATATCATTCACTCCTGGAAATATACCATAGCATAACGGGTGAGTATGATTTTATAAGAGCAAAGGCTAAACTCGCTATGGAGTACAATGGCAATCTTCCGGGCCTGCACGATAAGGCTTTTGTGAAACTTGTGAATGCCTGCCATCCCCTGTTATACATTTACAATGACAAGCAGCAAAAACCTACAATACCGGTAAATCTTTCTCTTGATGATAAGAATCGTATACTGGTCATAAGCGGGCCAAATGCGGGTGGTAAAACAGTAACACTTAAAACGGCGGGGCTTTTACAAATGATGTTGCAGAGCGGTTTATTGGTTTCGTGTAGTCCGGAGAGTGAGTTTGGAATTTTCAGGCAATTAATGATTCATATTGGCGATACCCAAAGCCTTGAATTTGAATTGAGCACCTATTCCTCGCATCTCCTGAATATGAAATATTTCATGGAAAATGCCAATGGTAAAACATTGTTTTTTATTGATGAGCTTGGCAGCGGAAGTGATCCAAACTTGGGTGGTGCTTTTGCGGAAGTAATTATGGAAGAGCTTGCCAAAAAACATTCCCTTGGAATAGTTACCACGCATTACTTAAATCTGAAAGTAATGGCGAACAAAGTGCAGGGCATTATAAATGGAGCTATGGCTTTTGATGAAAAAAATTTGAAACCATTATATAGCCTTATTGTGGGCAAGCCTGGAAGCTCGTATACTTTCTCTATCGCGGAACGAATCGGCTTACATCATTCATTGATAAATAAAGCGAAACAACTTGTCGACGAAAATCATTTCAGCCTTGATAAACTATTGAACCGAACTGAACAGGATCTTCAAAAGGTAAATGAAGAAAGTAAAAATCTTCAAAAGCTTTTAAAAGAAAATGAAAAACTTAAGAAGGAAATGGAGCAAGTGATTGATAAAGAGAAACACAGCCAGCAGGTTGATTTATTAAAGCAACAGAATAAAATAAGTGAAGAAAAGTTCTTATACCTGAAAGATATGGAACGAAAATTAAAATCAATTTTAGTTGAATGGAGGAAGACTGATGACAAAAGTAAATTGATAAAAATGATGCAATCATTACTTTTTAAGCAAAATGAAAAGCAAACGGCAGTAAGACAACAAAAGAAAATTGATTCAAAATATATAGAAACGACCGAGACAGTAAAGGAAGGTGATAAAGTAATAATGATTGCCAACAGGCAATTTGGCAATGTAATTACCATACGTGGGAAAAAGGCGATAGTACAGGTAGGCGCCGTTCCAATAACTGTAAATCTTACTGATCTTATTGTAGTGAAGGATAAGGATGCAGTATAATCAATACCTTAAAATTTTGTTACTGCATTCTGTTCTATTTTGAAACTTCAATGACGGACGTGGAATATCAAAAAGTAAGACGATAAGTAGATGATGGGAATAATATGATTTTTCCTAAGACAACCTTTATTTTTTCTAAAATTCAAAATAAAATAGCCCTTGCGCTTTTAACTTTGAGCAAAGTTTTATACCTTAGTAATCCTTTGTCGGGTAATTAGTAATTTATTTTTTACGATTGAAGTTGCCCGATTAACTGCCAGGTTAAAAAATAAACTCCCATGGATAAAAATCAGAAACTCTTAATTCTGGAAGATGAGGATTCCACGAAAGGTCGCCAGGCATTCAGAATGCGCCGGGCTAATGCTAAAAACACTCTTAAGGATTTAGGTGCTAAAGTAAGGCATGACAGTGGTGGCCGCATTATGATTATTGAAATTTCGAAGGAAGAGGAAAAGGCCCTCACTAAAAATTTCCCGAATGCACGGATCCTTTCAATCGATCAGGATATGAAGCCCGAAATTACCGGCCTTAATCCCGAAGAATCACTTTTTCTTAATGCCGTACAAAAACGGATGTCTCCCGAATATCGTGCTATAAAGAAACGCCAGGTTCCCGGTGAATCTCCCGAAGAGAAGAAAATGTTTTCCGGGCCATGTATCCGTGAGGAATACTAAATCCTTCAATTCAAAAGGGAATATCTATACTCATTTTTAAAAGTAATCATTTAAACTTACGATTATGGCAAATGAAAGAATGATCAATTCAGTTTCTGTCGGCATTGTATATGTTGCCGGTCCCGGAGATTTTGCAATTTCAAATGCTGAAAAAGTACACGTACTTGCCGAGGTACAGGATGGATTAGATGAGTTAGCCACCGTAGAACCGTTGGCTAATCTTTCGTGGGCGTACTCCACATTAAGTGTAAACCTCAATAATTTTGTTCCGTGGGAAGGTGCTAACTGGCCGGGACTTTCTGAGCCATTTTACCGCTCAATTGATGATGCCCTCTGGAGCGGTACCAATCAAAAAATTTATTTTTTCAGGGGAAATGAATATATACGCGTTGACCCTAATAACGGGTGGAAAGCAGACCCCAATTATCCGAAACCTATTGCCGGTAACTGGCCAGGTTTTCCGGCCAGTTTCGCCGCCGGGATAAATGCCGCTCTCTGGAGTGAGACTAATCAAAAAATTTATTTCTTTAAAGGAAGTGAATATATACGCGTTGACCCAAACAATGGCTGGAATGTTGATCCGGGTTATCCAAAGCCTATTGCAGGTAACTGGCCAGGATTTCCCGCTGCCTTTGCTACCGGTGTTGATGCTGCTTTATGGAGTGGTACCAACCAGAAGATTTATTTCTTCAAAGACGACCAGTATATACGTGTAGATCCAAATAATAGCTGGAATGTGGATCCAGGTTATCCAAAACCGATTACTGGTAATTGGCCGGGGTTCCCCGGTGATTTTGCCGAAGGAGTGGATGGCGCGCTATGGAGTGGTACAACAAACAAGATTTATTTTTTCAAAAGGAACAGGTTTTACAATCAATATATTCGCGTGAATCCCTCTAACGGATGGCAGGTAGACGCAGAATACCCCAAACCCGTTGGACTGGGCTGGGATGCCGAGGATAAATGGAGAGATCCTGCATTGGCACAACTTGGCTTCCCTTCGGGCGGCGATGGAATCTCCCAGCTTAATGATTTTTTTAAAAATTCAGCGGGTTCGCAGTATGGATATGTAGCCTTCTTTACAAAAATGCCTACCGCCTGGTTTGCTTATGCGGGTGGCTTACGGATTGTAATGCGCCAGACAAGCGGGCTATTTACGGGCTGGACGTCCATCAATACGGTGTTTTCACACGAGACAGGACATATTTTCGGAGCTCCGGATGAGTATGCTTCTTCCAATTGTGTATGTACGAGCAGCCATGGGAAATTTTTCAGAGAATTAAATGGCAATTGTGATAACTGCTCGGCCATGCCTGTTAATTGCCTCATGAAAAATAATACGATAAGCAGCTTGTGCGCCTTTACGCCGGCACACATAGGATGGGAGGCATTTCTTGATAAGATTGATGGCGGACTCTACAGTTTTAAGAACAATAAAATATATATGTTCTCCAGGAAGTACTATGTTCGATATACTCCTGATTTTGTTCTTGACCCTGATTATCCCAAGCCGATTGCGGGCAACTGGCCGGGCTTTCCTTCAAACTTTGCTGATGGAATTGATGCGGCTCTCTGGAGTAATACAAATCAAAAGATCTATTTTTTCAAAGGGAGCAACTATATAAGAGTCGACCCGAATAATAGTTGGAATGTTGATCCTGGTTATCCAAAACCTATTGCAGGCAATTGGCCCGGCTTTCCATCAAGTTTTGCAAGTGGTGTGGATGCCGCGCTTGGCAGTAAACCCAACAACAAGATTTATTTTTTCAAAGGCAGTCAATACATACGTGTGGATCCTAACAATAGCTGGAACGTTGATCCGGGTTACCCAAAACCGATTGCAGGTAACTGGCCGGGCTTTCCATCAAGCTTTGCAGCAGGGGTGGATGCAGCGGAATGGAGTGAGTCGAATGGAAGGATTTACTTTTTCAAAGGCACACGATACATACGTGTAAATCCTGCAAATTCCTGGAGTGTTGATGGCGGATACCCAAGGGAAATCAACAATAACTGGAGAATTCCTTTCCCTACTTCATAGGGCGTGTTTGAAGAATGATGCAACTGTATTCTAACTATTTATTGTTCGGATAAATTCCTGCTGCCATGATCCTTCTTCATTGTCATTGATAAAAATGAAGCGTGAGCCGCCAAAGGGATTAAGTCCCTGGGGTAAAATAAGAACCTTGCTTTCCTTATAAATTTTATGGATGACCTGTTCCAGCTTCCCCCCGATAACGTATTCGTAAGGGACTTGAATGTTGGTATTAAGATCAATTTGCTTAATATGATAGTCTTTACCATATATAGCGGACAATTCATCTTGCTTCTGCAACATGTGTGCAATAGGAGCGGAGGCCGTAAGCCTTGGATTGATTTCAATAATTTTACCGTCAATAATATCAAGGCAGACAAGCCCAATTACGCGTGGCTTTTTTATCGCTGCTAATTGGTTGTATAACCCGACAATATTTTCTATTTGTTCATTTTCGATCTCTTGTGTCCACCTGCCACCTGTAAACCTTCCGGCGTCATTTATATACTGTTGATGGATCTCAAAAATTTCAAACCTTCTATCTTCGTTTATCCATGCTGTGCAGCCATAAACAACACCCCCGAGAAATTCCTGTATTTGAAACCGGCGGGGCAATTTGTTTGACTGTTTCAAATTTTCTACATGCCTCGAAATTTCGTCAGGCCCTTTTAAGCCATCTTTTCCAAAAACACCTATTCCTGCAGCACCTCCAGCAGGTTTGAATACATATTTGTGCGAGTAGGGAATCAGTGACAAAACCTCATTGGTATTTATCTTTTTATTGAAGAAATATGTTTTGGCACATGGAATTTGATTGACGCCGAAAAGATGTAAGGCGTAATTCTTATCCATTAGCAGGGATGCAGTTCGTGCCTGTTCTTCAGGGAAAATCCAACCTGGTTGATTCTTTTCCGGTAGCGTGCGAAAACGTTCATCCAATACAAAAGCCAAAAGTGCTTCATCGTTACTTAAATACCTTGAAATAGCTGCGTCAGGCAGGCTTCCTTTGTACCAGGTAATATTTGCCGGTAAATTAGCGTAAGACTTTGGTGCATGGCCTGAGACTATTACAATATAATTGTCTGCGGAAGAGAGTTCTATCCCGGTTAATGATTTCCATATTCTATAATTAACATTGATTGAAGAGGCTACCATATTGGGAATGGTATCATCATTACCTGGAACCTGTACGATAAGAACATCGTTTTGCCTTGTGTATATATGACCCTGGAACCCGCTATCAATAGTTGTTTGTTCAATACCCCAAAAGGTTTGCAATAAAGAACTGTCATGGAAAACCATGGAAGTTGATACGGCTATGATTCGCCTCGCGACCGGAGATCCGATTAATACACCTAGATGGCGTAAGTCACTTTTTGAAGAAGGGTTTGTATGATACATCCTGGCTGTGTAAAGCGTCATAAGTTACAAAAAATGTCATAAGGTTATTATGTTGGCTTACCCTTTCTTCCAACATTATTTGCATAACATACACCAGTCACGTGTCAGCGCAAGCCTGCTCATAAAATTTCTACCTGGTATCCACTACCATAAATATGCATTCCTGTTGAGGTCGTAAAAACCCAACGAGTTTGGTTTTTACGAAATATCTTTTTTAAAAGAATCTCCGGTAACTGTGCCGCGCTGAACAAATTCTTCGAAACTAGCCTTTACTTTCTTTACGCATATTCTTATAAGCGAGCCACCCAATACAGGATCATCATTTGTATCAGCATGCCATTGCAAATAAATTTATAAATATTAGCGGTTAACAATTGTTGATTGCCTTTCGGGAGATAGCCTGCCGGAAAATCACAATTGGGAATCAGTAGATCATCATTGACTTTTGTTGTTTATATCCGTTGAATTCTGTGAGATTTGGCGGTCTTTCATATGATTCAGTAAAGTACAAAGTCTGGCGGGAATAAGGCCCTCACCATAATATTATGGCAACTTTCAAAAACATTTATCCCGAATATATTTTAGCTGATCTTACTGGCTTCCAAGTACCTGGAGTATAAAAATTATTCACTCAACCTACTTTAATGTTAAGAATGTGTTAATTTGTGTGTGACTATGTTGCGAATGATTTTGGGAATTTGCTTGATATAAGAATGGATTTTTCAATTTGACTCCATAATCTTTTTATAAATACTTTCTATAATCATTTAAAACTAAACACATGAGAAAAATTGCACTCCTGGTTGCATGTATATTCTGTTGTTCCCTTATCGGCTTTTCACAATCAAAGGAAGTTACCGGCAGGGTTACTGACACGAAAAATTTGCCAATCATCGGAGCCACCGTGCAGGAAAAAGGATCTAATCTCTCCACCATAACGGACCCTGACGGTTATTTCAAGCTAACGGTGCATCAAAAGGCAACCCGCTTGAAGATTTCCTCAGTAGGCTTTGCGACGCTTGAAGTGCCCATCTCAGCGGGCATTATGGCCATCAACCTTGAACAGGCAGATCAAAGCCTTACCGAAGTAATTGTGGTTGGTTACGGTACTAAAGTAAAGAAAGATATAACAGGCTCAGTAGCAAGCGTGAGTGCAAAAGAAATAGGCAATACACCTGCCACGAGTTTTGAGAGCGCCCTGCAGGGACGTGCCGCGGGAGTTTTGGTGAGCCAGCAGAATGGCAAGCTTGGACAGGCCATCAATATTCGTATTCGGGGATCTGCATCAGTAACGGCAGGGAATGAACCCCTGTATGTGCTTGACGGAGTGCCGCTAACAACGGGCGATCTTTCAGGTACATCAGCATCTACCAATGCCCTGGCTGACTTAAACATGAATGATATTGAATCTGTACAGATATTAAAAGATGCATCTGCGGCTGCAATATACGGTTCACGGGCATCTAATGGCGTAGTGCTCATTACTACAAAGCAGGGTAAAGCCGGGCAGTCAAAAATAGAGTTTGGCTATTTTACCGGCACGCAAAAAGGGACGGGAGAGCGGAAGTTTCTAAACGCCAAACAGTATGTTGACTATTTTACCAGGGCTGCTGTAGGAGCAGCCACGCAAGATTCTATTTATGGGTATTACGACAATGTTGCTGATGCGCTGGTGGATGAATTGGATTATGTAAATAGCCGCTTTACCCGTTATTCCGGGGGAACGAATGATTGGCAAACAGCCAGCATCAATACCAACTGGCAGGATTTTGTGCTTCGTGATGCACCCATAAGTCAATACGATCTAAGTATATCAGGAGGTAGTGATAAGACAAAGTTTTTTATGTCCGGTCAATACCTTGATCAAACCGGGATACTTATTGGGAATAGCTATAAGAGATACACAGGTAGACTTAATCTTGAACACCAGCTCAAAAGCTGGCTCAATGTAGGCGTTAATATGAACTTTGCAAGGTCGTTGAACTACAGGATTTCAAATGACAATGCTTTTTCGACACCATTACAAGTGATTGCTTTATCACCGATCACACCTGAAATAGATCCCAGGACGGGTTTGCTAAGCGGCGCTCTCGACCTCAATACCGGTAAGCCTAATACAAATTTCCCTCTTTATTATAACCCATTGTTAAGTATCGACAATGCATTTTATCACACAACAGTTTCCCGGTTCTTAGGGAATGTATTTGCAAGTGCGTCACTTACAAAAAGCATTGTATTCCGGACAGAATTTGGCGTTGATCAATTAAGCCAAACAGAGGAAAATTATTATGGAAAACTGACTGCGCGTAATACCGGTGTTCCTAATGGCTATGGCTCTTACGGCACTACTTCCGTTTTGAATTTAAACACCAATAACTATTTTAATTACAAGCAAACCTTCAATGATGTTCATGATATTGAAGGTGTCCTGGGCATGAGCTACCAGGATAGAAAATATGAGTTTAGCAATGCGGCAGGTGAGCAGTTTCCAAGTGATGCATACAAAAAGCTGGCAAGCGCAGCTTCTAAAACTGATGCAAGTTCGTCCGCCACAAGCAGCACTTTACTTTCTTATTTTGCCAGGATTAATTACAAATACAATGACAAATATTTGATTGCTGTAAGTGGCAGAATTGATGGTTCTTCGAGATTTGGTGCCAATAATAAATACGGATTTTTCCCTGCTGCGTCAGCAGGGTGGATAATTAATAAAGAACATTTCCTTGAAAATGTTAGCTGGCTCAATTTTTTAAAGCTCAAAGCCAGCTATGGAGTGACCGGTAATGAGAGTATCGGTGATTTTGAATCCCGCGCTTTATATTCTGGTACTGGGGCTTACGGGGGACAGGCAGGTCAAATTCCTTCGCAATTGGGCAATCCCGCCCTCAAATGGGAGACTACCACTGGAACAGATTTTGGTATTGAAGCAAGTATTATAAGAAACAGGATCTACCTGGAAGTAGATTATTATAATAAGGATACTAAAGATTTATTGCTGGCTGTGCAGGTACCAGGTACCACAGGTTTCTCTTCGCAATTGCAAAACATTGGCAAGCTCAACAATAAAGGAATAGAGGTAACCATAAATACCACAAATATTTCTACAAAAAATTTCCGATGGACAAGCACAGGAAATTTTGCGGCAAACAAAAACAAGATTTTATTTCTTGAGGGCCAGTTGATTGGTACTGATCAAAACAAAGCGAAAGAAGGCGAGCCTTTAGGTGTGTTCTATGCGAGAGAATTTGCAGGCGTTGATCCTGCAAATGGTGATGGTTTGTATTACAGGAATACTTTAAAAAGCGATGGCTCCCTAGACAGGTCAACTACTAATGATTATAATGATGCTGAAGATGTGAGGATCGGTAATCCAAATCCGAGATTTATTTATGGATTTGGAAATACTTTTACATACAAAAGCATTGACTTCGATGTATTGCTCCAGGGCGTTTATGGCAACCAGATATATAATGGCGGCGGCCAATATATGAGCGCCAGTGGCAGTAATGGTTTCGACAATCAAACTATTGACCAGCTTGGGGCATGGCAAAAGCCTGGAGATATTACTAATGTGCCCGAACCTCGTTTGTTTTACAGCAATGGCGTAGATCCTTCCAGCCGGTATATATCCGATGGGTCTTATTTAAGAGTGAAATCAGTTACACTTGGTTTCAACCTTCCCGCTCCAATTGCTGCAAAATTAAGGATCAGCCGTTTCAGGGCATATCTTAAGGCACAGAACCTGTTCACATTTACCAAATACAAAGGATGGGATCCGGAAGTGAATGCGGATTACCAGGCAACCAACATTAACCAGGGAGTGGATTTTTATTCTGCCCCCCAGCTTAAATCTATTGTATTCGGTGTAAACATTGGCCTTTAAAATCACTTAAAAATTTCATCATGAAAAATATAACTATCAATATTTTATTTTTTATTTCACTTCTGCTTTCAGCCTGCAATAAAAAACTGGATACAACATCTACTCAATCTATTGATGCCTCTGCAGCTTTGGGAACCAGTGCAGATGTACAAGTAGCTCTCGTTGGAGCTTATTCTGAATTAGGGGATGTGGATTTTTATGGGGGGAGGGCCTTTCTAGGTCCCGATCTACTGGGTAATACCAACGAAGTTTCCTGGTCAGGTACGTACCAGGAATTTACACAGGTTTATAATAAGTCGATACCTGTTGATAATTATCTTGTGACGAGTACATGGCTTGCTGGTTATACGGCGATTAACGATGCAAATAACGTATTAAGCGCATTGGATGTGGTAACAGATAATGATAAGGACAGGGTAGAAGGAGAATCAAAATTTATCAGGGGGGCCGCTTATTTTGATCTCGTTAGATTATTTGCCAGGGATTATAATGATGGAACGCCATCATCTAATCCGGGGGTGCCTATTGTATTAACACCTACAACTAGTGTAACCGAAGAAAGTAAAGTAAGCAGGAACACAGTGGCGGAAGTATATACGCAGGCAATTGCAGATCTTTCAGACGCTAAAACAAAATTATCCGCATCAAATGGTTTTTACGCTACTACTTATGCCGCATCAGCCATGCTTGCCAGGCTATATTTACAAATGGGAGATTATAGCAATGCTGTTGCCGAAGCAAATACTGTAATCAATTCGGGAGAATTTTCTTTAACTTCTACTTATGCGAAGGCGTTCCCTTATTTGTATCCTCCTGCTGCGGTTAATAATACCAGTGAAGATGTATTTGCAATGCAGGTTACTGCCAGCTCCGGTTTAAATAGTTTCCAGGAATTTTATTCGGCCGACGGCAGAGGAGATATTACCATAAACCAATCTTTTCTTGATGAATTTGAGCCGGGTGATGACAGGCTAAACCTGTTTTACAATTCAGGAGGTTCTATTTTCACCGGTAAATTTGATAATCTTTATGGCAATGTTCACATTATTCGTCTCGCAGAGATGTACCTGGTAAGGGCTGAGGGAAATTTTCGTATGAATACCACGACTGGGGCTACACCTCTTGAGGATATAAACACAATACGTACGAGAGTTGACTTATTGCCATTAACAGCACCCCAGCTAACACTTGCAAGTATTTTACATGAAAGGAGATTGGAGCTTGCCTTTGAAGGATTTTTACTTTATGATGCAAAAAGATTGAAAACCCCGATTGCGATATTCCCTTATAATTCTCCCAAACTGATTTATCCTATTCCAAAAAGAGAAATAATTGTGAATGCTAATCTTACCCAAAACGAGGGATATTAAATTTTGTTAAACGGAAATAATAAAAAGGCCACAACATCATGTGGTCTTTTTAATTACATTCAACTCGTGGCATTGAAAGGAATTGAGGGAAGATGATAATTTATGCCTTCCAATACACCCTTCGACAGCGCATGTTCGGTAAAATAGATGGACCTGCTTTTTTTTAATTCCTCAAGTTCCGGGCTATAATTAGCCACTACTATTCCTTTCGCTTTCCCTTTGAGCATATCCTTATCGTTGCCACCATTGCCGGCGGTGATGAAATGCTCAAGAGGTACCTTCCATTTGTAACTCAGGTACCGTACCGCGCTACCTTTGCTGGCGCGAAAGGGTAAAAGATCCAGGAAGCGGTTATCGGTGAGTAATACCTTAGCTCTTAGTTTTCGGTCATCAAGAAACTTATGAAGATTGGCAACATTGTCCTCTTTGAAACTATCATCTACATAATAACTCAACTTAAAACGCCACTGCGCATCCTTTTCCTGCAAACGAACCCCTGGAAATTTTGAAAGTGCATCTTCTAATTCATTTCTTTTCCACTGGTAGTCAATATATCTCTCGTATCCATTGTCCGGGATAAATTTATCAGTGTAATAGATCTCTGAACCTGCGGAACATATCAGTATATCAGGATTTGGCATATTGTATTTAGAAAAAGCCTGCAGGGTGATTTCCTTGTTTCTGCCGCTGGCTACTCCAAACACAACTTTTTCTTTATGACCAATAATCCATTGTTTCAATTCGTCCAGTCCATCGGAATCATTTCCCTCCACCATGGTGCCGTCGAGATCGGAAATAATAAACAGTTCTGCTTTGGCCAGTTTTTTGCCATACGCTGTTTTATGAGTGAATGCCAGCGCATCCCTATCTTTTCGTTCGAAAAGATCCTTAATGACATTCATGTATTTTTCGGCATGCGCCGTCCAGGAATAAAGTTCATTAACAGCCCTGATGCCATTGCCTGAATATTTTTCCCACAATACCTGGTCAGCAATTATTTTTTTGAGGGCTTCCGCAATGGCGGTGGGATCATCCACATCTACTAATAATCCATTTTCACAATGTTCGAGAATTTCTTTGGGGCCACCAGTCGGAGAGGCCACTACGGGAAGACCACATGCAGCAGCTTCCACAATGGTCAGTCCGAAATTTTCACCCGGGGTGCCATTTACAAACACACCTTTTTTACGGGCAGCCACACGATATATTTCAGGTACTTCAAGTTTTGGATCATTTTTTTTAGGTATGGCCATTTTCCCGTACAGGTCATATTTGTCAAGCAATAATAACAGGTTCGTAAGTATGTCCTGTTCATCGGCGGGCATTTTTGTGATATCCTTTCTTACCCCGGCAAATATGGCAAGATTCGCCATGGCCTGTAACTCCTTATCCTGGCCATAGGATTGAATTATTCTTTCAAAGTTTTTTCGTTTGTCTGCACGGCCAATAGAAAGAATCAGCGGCTTTCCCGGGTTAAATAAAAAACGTTCTATATCCGAATTCACCCGGTACAGCGCCTGTTCCTGCTCAATGGTCATTTTGAAAGAAGGCATGTCGAACCGGTAAAACGGGTAGAAAAGATCGTTATTTACACCGGGCGGTATCACTTCAAACCTGCCTGACTTTTTATTTTCATACAGGCCGTATTGAGTATCTATTTCATGTTGGGTACTTACAATAATTACATCGGCGGTTTTCAACAAACTTTCTTCCTCGGCTATGCGTCGCTCTATGTTGAATTTCTCGTTGATCCTTTCAGGCGACATTTCTTCCTGCAATAGGATATTTTTTTTGTTGCGGCCCAGGGAATGGCTGGTAGCAATAAAAGGTATTCCAAAGACTTCACTTATCTGGCTGGCAAGGTAGTTTCCGTCAGCATAATGGCCATGTGCCACATCAGGAAAGTCATCCTCTTTCTCAATAAAACGAATGGTCTTATCTATAAACTCATCCAGGTGATCCCACAACGATTCTTTCTGGCGGTAACTGTTGCCTCCGCAGGTCACCCTTATAATGCGGGCTTTATCACTTACCGTTTCAATTGCTGTTTCGTAAGAAGAGGAAACCCTTTTATCAACGATTCTCCGTGTGAAGAGGTCTATCTTTCGTACCTGCGGATGCTGAGAAAGATTTTCTATCAGCTCGAGTACATATTTAACCTGCCCTCCCGTATCCTTATCCCTGCCAATCTCAGGATCTTTAAATCTTATGAGCCCATGCGGGCTGAATAACTGAATGTAATATCCTTTCATCTTTTCTTTATTCACCTTACAGATATTTGTAAAATTAACTAAATCAAAAATAACCGTGTTAATTTCAATTAGCTGAAGGATTTTAAGTGGTTGCCGAACTTTGATAAAGTTGGCAACCCTTCACTTCAAATTAATGTAACGGGGAGTATTTTGTATTTTTAATCAAACCTATAAATAGAATATGTATTCAGGATCAGGATTCAGCGACTGGGAAATCGGCGACATAACGGTGATCATACACGAAGGCGTTTATCATTTATTCCACCTTATTATTCCAAACCACGATTATATTGCGCATGCCGTATCAAAAGACGGGATTTCATGGAAAAGAGTGAACAACGCTTTATTCGTTGGCGAACCCGGTGAATGGGACGATGATATGCTTTGGACGATGCATGTAATTGAAACCGGGAACAAATACGAAATGTACTATACCGGTTTGCAGCGAAGAGACCGCGGAGTTATTTCAAGAATAGGTTTAGCCGAATCAGGCGACCTTATTAAATGGAAAAAGAACCGGAAAAATATTTTTCCCATAGCACCGAAAGGTATCTACTATGAAGCACCGGACGCCAACCCGAGAAAATGGCTCAGCTTCCGCGATCCTTTCAGATTCGAATTTAACGGAGAAGTATACCTGCTTGTCTGCGCCCGGAGCATTAAAGGCCCCGTATCACGCAGGGGATGCGTGGGAGTTGTTAAAATTACCAACGACATTGTTGAATTAATGCCCCCGTTACTATATCCCATGGTATATGATGACATCGAATGTCCCTGCGTATTTGAGTTGCGCGGACGGTTTTATTTACTCGGGTCTATCAGGGAGGATATAAAAGTACGTTATTGGTTTGCGCCTGAATTTTTTGGCGAATATCATTCTTTCCATGCTGATGTGCTGTTGCCGCAGGGAAATTATGCTGCCCGTACTGTTCAGGATGGGAAACATTTACTGGTATATAACTTCTTCTATGCGTATGGCAAAATTGATGCGCTTCGGGTATTGCCTCCTCCTAAAGAACTGGATTCAGATGCAAAAGGAAGATTGATATTAAAAAGTTATTATCGCTGGGAACAGATGGTAACAAAAACATTCAGCCAGGATAAAATGGGTGAGGTGCAGCATTTGCTTTCGAACCCGACTGCCACGTCCGCCATTGAGCCGGGAAAATGGACTTGCGGATCAAGAAGCGGGTACGAAGTATTTTGTTTTCAGAAACCCTCTGCAGGCTTTATCTGGGAAGGGTTATTAACGGTAGAGGGTATGGGCAAGCTTGGATTGGTGTGCGATATTGACCAGGAAGGAAATGGTTACTTTATTTCGTTTGATGTTTCCAATGGCCTGCTTCAGATAAGATCCTGGGGCTTCAACCCGCTTAATAACCGCGAGAATTTCATTTTCAATGATATCCAGTCAAGCGTTTTTAACACGCGTGGAAAGAAATCTTTTCATTTTAGCCTGATTCGTTATGGTAACTATATTGAACTATCAATTGATGGTATAGTCAAGCTTACATTAATGGATTATACATTTGCCGGGAGCGGCATAGGTTTGTACTCCGCTTCATCTGTTATTTCCTTAAGCGACTCAGTTGTGAAGGTATTGCCCGATCCTAAAGATGAATATGCGAGCCAGGAAGAGGCAGGGAAATTAGGTGCGTGATGGTTTGAGATTGCTTCGCTGATATTCGCGGGATTATTTGAGCCCAACTTAAATGTCTTTTTGCATTGTGAATTGACATTAAGTGAGCTATCACTTCATTGCCTTCTGCAGTTTTCCAAGCAGTTCAGTTACCTTTACTTTCGGGTCACCTTCTCCTAGTGTTTCTATCGGCAGGTAACCTTTGTAGTCAGAGCCTTTAATAATTCCTAATAATTTATCCATGTCGGTATCCACTTCCGCTCCGTTAATGAAAATCTTTTCTTTAATCTGCCAGTTGACTGTATATTTCACTGACTTTGCTATTTCCTCATATGGATCATTCACCCGGTAGCTTCCCGTATCCAGTATAAGTCCCAGCCATTCCGAATTGATCGCTTCGATCATGTTAATTATCTGGTCTGCGGTTTGTATAAAATCATTATGGTTTTGTAAGCCGATAATTATGCCATGTTGTTTTCCATAGTCGACACAGGTTTGTATGTCTTTAAGCATCCATTCAGTTACCTGTTCTTTGGGTGTGCCTTCATTTTTTCCATTTCCCGCAAATATCCTTACAACCGGTGCGCCAATCTTTACGGCTACCTCCACCCAGCTCTTTACACGCGCAACTTCGAGGTCGCGGGTACTTTTATCGGCAATGGTGAAATCGTTGCGAACGCCTGTTCCGCTTATCTCAAGGCCCAGCCTGAATGCTTTTCTTTTTATTTCAAACAGGTATTCATCAGGTGGTACTTCGGGATATCCTTTGAAGTAATAACCTGTTATATCTACTCCTTCAAAACCCGTAGCTGCGCAAAAGTCCAGCATATCGCTGATGGTCATACTTCCATTTG
>JBKJRY010000336.1:0-9521 GCA_046593045.1 Chitinophagaceae bacterium
CTTATGTTTTTGACAATTCGTAAGTTCACCTATTTAGGTGAAAATAAAATAAGCCTCTTTTCCACACTACGTGCAGAACTGAGGCTTATTTAGTCATATAGCTTGCGATATTGAGGATGTTCTAAAAAGGCTGATAATGGCTTTTATGTTTATGCGGCTTTTTTCATCACCACTTATATAATCAATTCCTGCATCTATAAAAGTTTGTTTTATTATAAAGCGTTTACGTGCTCCCAATGTAAAAGATAGTTTTAGTGAATTATTAGCTAATCCACTATCAATCCCTGATCGCCTGTCGATAGCGCCGGATTCTCTAACAATACCACCCAGGGCATTTGTGTAAAAACCAGAGTTGGTAAGCTGGTAACTGTACCCGCCTTTCAATGATAAAAGTGTGATCTTATCTATCCCGGCTGTTGGAGTATAGCTTGAAAGTTCACTTTGAATTACTAATGCGCTATTATCCGTATATTGGTACTGTCCACTTGGTTCCAGGCCTAAACCGGTGTTGAAATTGTAACTGCTGAAGTAACTGTTGCCTTGGAATGGAATAGAAATAAAAAGACCGGCAGAAAAACTTGTTTCTCCCTTCTGTGCATGAACAGCTTCCAAAAGGCAAAAGAAAAGTATTACTATAATTATTTTTTTCCTCATGTTTCATAAATTAAGATTGCCTTTATTTTACAGGAGGCCGGCTTAGATTTACAGACGTGCAGAAAAAAGTAAAAATAATATCAAAAATGAACCACATTTTGTGTCAATCTTCAAAACTTCAATCTCCTTCAGCATCGAAGGAAGCAAAACAAGTAAGCGTCAACAATAATCTATAGAATAAAAAGTAAGCAAATAAATGGTCTGTTCTTCAACCAACCGCGAAACTTCAATTAATTTTATAGGTTAGCTAAATGGAGAAAGGATATTCATACTATTCTGCAAATTTCTTTACAGCTACTATTCTTGAAAAGGTAATGCCTATATCTACAATGGGCACTTGCATGTTGTGTAACAGGAACTCGCTTGTTATTTAGCAAAAGCATTTTTTAAGTCAGCGATAGCTATAGTCTGCGCATCTTTGGCTTCCGGAACAATGGAAGCCATGCCGAAGAATTCATGTGTGACACCTTCATAATTTTTATAATTTACTGTTATGCCTGCTGCTTTCATTTTATCTGCAAGCATAGCGCCTTCACTCATCAGCGGGTCAATGTCATCTGTAATAACTGTGGCACTAGGCAATCCTTTAAGATTAGCATTCACCAATGATATTAATGGGTTTTTTCCCTCTGCAGAGCTTCTTAAATACTTTTCAAAAAACCATTTCATTAATGGTGTGTTGAGTGGCTTGGTACTGTCATCATTTTTATATGACTGTGTGGTAAAATCATAGCCGGCAATGGGATATACCAACAATTGGTATATAGGTAATTGCTGCTTTTTATCGCGGGCCATTATACTCACAGCACACGCAAGGTTGCCACCCGCGCTTTCTCCGGCAACCGCAATTTTCTTAGGATCGCCTTTTATCGAAGCTGCATTTTTCACCACCCAGTCATACGCAGCGTACGAATCATTATGGGCGGTAGGAAATTTAAATTCGGGTGCCTGTCTGTACGCCACCGATACAAGCACTGCACCTGTTTGGTCGGCCAGGCTACGAGCTGAAGCATCATACGTATCAAGATTAGCAATGACCCAACCGCCGCCATGATAATATACGATAACAGGGAAAGGGCCAATGCCCGATTTAGGCGTATAAATTCTTAAATGGATTTTACCGCCCTGTACATCAATGTCTTTGCCGGACGTGTCGGACATGGCTACAGGAGCACTGATGTTATGTTCCTGCATCAGGTCTTTCACTGCATCAGCAGGCGCGTGTTGCTTGCGTGCGTCCACGGCTGACAGCTTTACCAGCGGTGAATCACCATAGCTTACCAGCTTCTCAATTACTGCCTGCATCTCAGGCTTAATGTTTGGAGCCCAAGAGGGTTTAGGTCCCGCAGGCTGAATATTTGTAGCGGGAGTACTACTATCCGAAGACATATTCATCGAAGTAATAGTACTACTATCGGTAGATTGGTTATCGGTACTCGTTGAAGAATCATTACACGACGCCAGCAACTGAATACATGCCATCATAACTAAAAAGGTGAAATACCTTTTGAATATAAATTTTTGCATAAATAAATAGATTATAAGATTAGTTGATTTAATTAAGGGAGAAATAGGGGTATTATGCAATTTCGTGCCACTTATAAAAGCTAAACGGAGCACATATAGGATTATGTGAGAGTAAGACCAAATTAGCATTATTAAATGGGGAACTTTTAATGCAAGTATGTGGAATTTAAGTCTCAAAAATTGTATTTTATACGAATGACACTCCACCCATATTCTTTTAATTGATATATCAATTTCAATCACCGGGTTACACAATACAAATTTGTGTTACGCATATAACGTTTGCGTAAAAAAATATGTGGTCCTTGTTTTGATAGTGTAATACGGGTGGACCAGTCATAAGCGCGGATATGAAAAGCTGGTTTTAGGAAGTTACTGAAGAATATGAAAATGATTTAAAATAAGAGTGACCGTGAGGCTGTCTAAACAGGGCAGCTTATCATTTTAAATAACCGAAATAAATTTATCTTGAATTAATGAATGCAGAATAATCTGTTCTATGAGTAATAACCCCGATATTAAAAATAGTCTGTTAACGGTGATAGTTAGCGAAAGTGAGGCGCAGGAACGCAGTGTTTTTTATGATAAATATGCACCTACATTATTTGGCTATATTGTATCAATTGCTAAAGACAAAAAACTGGGTGAAGTAATATTAAGTACAGTTTTTTCAGAAATTTTCCAACCGTATAGTAACTATAATTTGAAAAATGAATGCATGTTGCTGATGTGTATCCAAATCGCAAATAGGTCTATCCATAAAATGTATAAAATAGATAGAAAATTGATTGCTTCTAACATTTTTCCCAGGCTATTAAACAATGCCTTTTTAATTCCAGACTTATAATAAGTTCGTATTATTTACTGAGTGAAAAAGCTACGCTGCATGTCTGCCCGGTGGTTGATTCGTTAAGACCCACTTCCCCTCCTTGGTCAGGTATATAAAAAGTTTCAATAGCGCAAGTTTGGTACATGTCATTGTGCGCAAGCTATACTTCCCGTACAGACGGGACAGGTGATGCGTTGTAAAAAGAGATTTGTATTTTTCATTTATGAGTCGAAAGTATAAGTTTCATGACCGAAAATTTTTCTATTAAAAGAAGCGGATTGGGAGTACACATGACCGCAAAGATTTCTTCGTGGTGCAAGGATTAGTTGTTTTAAGTTACAGTTAGTTCGTTGTGGCACAATACGCACGGCAAAGGCTATGCTGCATACTGGCGCTATTGCAGGCCTTGGAGGTGAAACTTAATCAATCCAGATACATTAAATTGCTTTATGGAAATACCAGTATGTGCAGGAGGGTTTTTAGTAAAGAAAAATAAATTTCTCTTCGGAAAATGATCAGCAAAAAAGACATGGGCGCCAAATAAGTGGGATATTGTTGGGGGCCATTCACTAGAGGGAGAACAGCCATTTGATACATTGAAGCGGGAAACCTTTGAAGAGATAGGAGTGGAGGTTTTAAGTGCCAGCTTAATGATGACAGTTGATGTGTTAGATGAAAAGGAAAATGAATATTTCAGGTATCATATTTTTATGATAACCGCCTGGAAAGGCAAAACATCCAATTGCTCAAATGAACACACCAAAGTCCGCTGGTTTACGAGAAAAAAGCTTGGCTTGATCAAAATTGCGTTAAACCAATATTTACCACTGCTCGATGGTTGGTTAAATGGTGATAAAATTGTTGAATAAGTACAAAAATGGAAACAATTTTTTATAGCTTATGTTTAATAAGCGGAATTTTATGCTGCTTCATTAGAAACAGCAATCAGTAAACGTTATAAAAAACACCATTAAAGAACATGACGAGAATAGGCATATTGGGTGCTGGGCCAAGCGGGTTATTTATTTTTAAGCGCTTGATAGATTCTGGCGCAAAGGATTTGCAAATAGAAATATTTGAAAGGAAGAAGCAGTTAGGAGCAGGCATGCCTTATAGCATAGAAGGAGCAACCGATGAGCACATCACGAATGTATCCGGGAATGAGATACCAGAGTTGGTTAATTCTTTAACTAAATGGATACATGCTTTGCCTCCCCAAACGCTCCAGCGTTTTTCAATAGACAAAGATAGTTTCAATGCGTACAAAGTATTACCCAGGTTACTGTTCGGGCAATATTTGGAAACGCAGTTTAAACTCCTGAAGCAGCAGGCAACATTGCAAGGCATCGTTAACAAGTTTCATGTTGGCGTTAACGTTACCGATGTTATTGACGCTCCGGAAACGAATACAGTATTTGTGGAAAGTGATAAATATCAATCTGCAGAGTTTGACTGTGTAATCATTTGTACCGGGCACAACTGGCCTGCAAAGCACGAGGGAATCATTCCGCAATATTTTGACTCGCCCTATCCGCCGGCTAAACTTGATTTGGCGGTAAATTACCCCGTGGCCATCAGGGGCTCATCCCTTACTGCCATAGATGCTATCCGTACACTTGCCAGGAGCAACGGGAAATTTACAAAAGACGCTGACAAAAAAGTAAGTTATGCTGCTTTGAAAGGACATGATAATCTTAAAATAGTAATGCATTCAAGAAATGGATTGTTGCCGGCGGTAAGGTTTCATTTGGAAGACTCACACCTGGCGAAAGACTCCGTATTAAGCGACGAAGTAGTACACGCAGTGAGAGCACAAAACGATGGGTTTCTCCCATTGGATTATGTTTTTGAAAGAAATTTTAAAGAGACGTTCAGAGAAAATGATCCTGAATTTTATGAGAAGATTAAGGACATGAATATAGAACAATTCGTGGATGCGATGATGAGCCTGCGGGAAAGTGTGGACCCCTTTGATCTCTTCAAAGCGGAATATGCAGAGGCAGAAAAATCAATCCGCAGAAAAGAATCTGTTTATTGGAAAGAGGCGCTGGCTGTACTGAGTTTTGCCATGAATTACCCGGCGAAACATTTTTCTGCCGAAGACATGCTTCGGCTTCAGCAAATATTGATGCCGTTGATTTCTATTGTGATTGCCTTTGTGCCGCAGGCTTCGGTGGAAGAATTGCTGGCCCTGTACCAGGCAGGCGTACTCGATATTATCGCAGTGGGTGACGATAGCTATGTAGAGCCAGCGGGCAATGGCGGAGCAGTATATCATTATACGGATAAAGCAGGCGGGCAGCAATCAGCATATTATAAGATGTATATTGACTGTGTGGGCCAGCCGCATCTTCATTGGAAAGACATTCCTTATAAGAGCCTGGTAAATAATAAAACGGCAAGTAGTGCAAAACTAAAATTCCGTAATAGCAAAACAGGATTGCGCGAAATGACCAGGGACAATAAGCAAATACGTAAAGATGCTGAGGGGAATTATTATTTAGATGTACCGGGCATAGCGATTAATGATTACTTCCAGGTACTCGACGAATTTGGAGGATACAACACCCGCATCTTTATGATGGCAGTGCCTTATATTGGTGGCTATAATCCTGATTATTCAGGCCTTGATTTTTGCGACACCGCTTCAATAAAAATTGTAGAAGCTATCCTAAAATCTTCGCTTCAGAATAAAATCTGAGATTCTGATAAATCGATAAAAAGCATCCTCTTTTCGACATTTGTCTGCTATGATTGTAACCAATAAAGAAGATAATATCTCCTATCACTACAAACCATACACGACCTGTTAATTGGTGAATCAATATTCTATAAAGCAGCTTATATTTATCGTGTAACTTTATCACATGAAAAATATGAACTTTTTTTATTGCCTGTTGGTGGTGTTTTGTTGCGCCTGTAATTCCACGGATAATAAAAACGGGAAACCCCCGGCGATGCCGGGAACCCAGGATAGTAATATTACAAAAGCAGCGCCCGGGCTGGGCTATAAAATTGATACGTCCAAACAAGTAAATACATTACTTGTTCCAAGGGATACTTTGCTCACTGTAAAGATGGAAAATAATAAGGGTAGCATTCGTGCCTATCTCAGCGGCATCGGCAGGCATGTGACACTTATTGTTCCTGTAAGCAGTGGCGATAGTATAACAGCGCAGATAATTCCTGATGATGATACAGCAAATATTCGCTTCAATCAGATTTACATTCCTATTGGCAAAACAGGAAAGTATGATGGCCCTTTCTCCAGGAACATTAGCTACCCCATACACGTAAAGGGAAATTACAAACTCATAATCGGTGAAAACTTAATGGCTGAATCGGACTGGAAAGGAAATTTTACCTGTAATGTTTTAATAAAATAATCTTTTATTACCACGAGTGTTGAATACAAGGCAGCCCTGTTGAGAGATGATAGAAGTTATTGAGGAGTAAACTGGCGTGGTAAGTACCCATTTTACTCTTGTGTTTGTCTACATAGAGTCTACATAAAACGGGTTTGGGCTTATGCGGCCACCCGCTGTAAAATAATTTTACAAGGAGTGAAAGAAGTAACGTGGACTACATGTTTTTTATGTAGGGGAATTTCAAAATAATCCCCGGCAACAAGATGATTTACTTCTTCTTCAACAATAATGTCGCAGGAACCTTCAATAATCAGGAAACGTTCAAACTCTTTATCGTGTATCTCCTGTGGTGCATATTTTTTTAACCATACTATCGCGGTAGTTACCTCTGGTGTAAAACTGATGATTTTTGCCGACACGTCATCTGCGCCACTGGGGCCCATATCTTGCCGGTTTAACCATGTGGCATAATCTTCGGACGTTGAGTGTAAATGCAATAATGGCGGAAATGACAAAGCTTCCCCGTTTGCCATTCTTTCAGAATAATCTACAATTGCCATTAGAAATGGCTTGATTATAGGATTAGGTTCTATGGCATTTAGGATAGCATATTGTTCCAGCGATTGTGATATTTTACCCATTTCCCTGCGGACATCGGGATCAGCTGCGGCCATTTTTTCCACTTCTTCACACTCGGCGGGGCTGGCAATGCCTAACACGTATTGTTCGATTATTCCCGAATCAATAAATTCTTTACTGGCCATCATACTACTTGTTATTCGGTAGATTTTTAATCGTATTTCTTAAATCGACTTTTAACTCTGCGACGGATTTGCCAAGGGCTGCAGTAGCCTCTCCAGGGCTCATCCCTCTATAATAAACTGAGTCAAAACCCTCCATTGGTGACGACTTAATCAATGCTGCATTTTCTTTGCTGCTTATTTTGTTTGCAGTATGTACGTTATTACCACCTGCCCGGTTTACCTCTGCCTGATTCCCCATCGCACGGATGGCCGATTCACGGGCAATTTTCAGCAGCCATGTAAATAAAGAAGTGCCACATGTAAAGAAATCGCCTGTTTGTTTCCACACTTTAATAAATACGCTGCTTAAAATCTCTTCAGCAACGTTCTCATTGCCCGTTACGCGGTAAATAACGCCGAACAATGCCGCACAATATTTATCGTATACCTGGACCATGCACTGAAGGTCACGTTCTTTAATACATCCATCCAGTTTTAAATCATCATATATAAAAGCACTAACCGGCATAAGTTGCAAGAATTTGAAGCATTTTCTAGATAAATAAATAGTGCCTCCATAAAACACCATCCGTGCGAAATTAGTTAAAATAATGGCTGCAATTGACTTTGAAGGTCCCACCGCAGGGCAAACGCATCTAAATATTATTTAGTTTTTTGAATGTGGATAACTAAAAAGATTTTGTAACTATTCAGTGCCCAATTTAGCGATAAGCGACAAAGCATTTAAAACATTTTGTTTGGATTTAATGGTGGTATCGATTACCGATCTTAAAATGACGAATGCATCTGCACCTTCATCGGATTTAAACTGACCGGAAATTTTTTGTTTCACTTTGATATTTCTTATCGCTCTTTCAGAGCCGTTATTATCAGGAGGAATTTTGGGATGGTATAAAAAATACAAAACATATTGTTGATGTTTTAGTAAACTTTTTTGAAGTGTTTTTACCTTCTTATATATTGGATCAACAGGAGCATTAAGTAATTCCATCAGCCTTTCCTGCAGGTGCTCCCTCTTAGGGCTAAGGCCATAATATTGTTGTATAGTTAATTGCTTTTTCAATTCAAGCGCCTGCACAATTAATGTTTTCATTTCTGTAGCCCACCGGCTTTTCGGGTAAAGCTCAACGAGGTATTGCAGATCACGAAGCACGTGTGACATACAGATTTGATGGTGCATTGCCTCACAGTTGAAATGACAGGCAAACCTGTCGTGAAGCAAAATGGTATTGGGTAATCCGTTAGCAAAATTATTTTCGATGGTTTTAAAACCGCGATTATCGGAGTGGGTAATAAAAGTGAGGTCATCATTTTGCCATGTCCACATCCAGTCCTTTTCACCATTGACTTTCACACCGGTTTCATCCGTCCCTCCAAATAGCGATTTACTAATACGTTCTTTTATTTGTTCATAATGCGGTAAGGCTTTTTGGGCGAGCCGCCTTAAAATATTATTGATACCGCCTACGCTTACAGGCAAACCCATGACATCTGTAAAAAATTCTTTCATCCTTTGATAGGGCAGATATTGTCTTGCATGCAAGTAGCCACTTAGCGCTTCTGCATTGGGGCCATATTGTACTTTGGCCGTAAGTGGGGAAGGAAAATTACCCTCGGTATTGTGGCCGCACGTGCAGGTTTTACGATACACCCGATGCTCTATGCAAACAGGTTTTATTACCGGAATATCTATGAACTGCCGGCTTTCTATGAATGCTTCAGCCACATCGCATAAATCTTTACCACAACCATTGCAAAAGCCTGGTATGTGTTCAACAATAGTATCAATAACGGCGCAACACCCGAGGGTTCTGCCTTCATGGCCTGGCTGGCCTCCGGCTTTCTTATCACCCTTTGGCCGAAGGCTTTGATTTTTTAGCGGGCGGTTTTCATCTTTTGATGGAGGAAGAGAAGAATTGCTGCTGTTCTTTTTATTTTTATAAACGGCGAGCTCCTCTTCCAGAAGGCTAATCCTTTTCAATAAAACATTATTGATATTTTGCAATTCTTCAACTTTTGAAATAAGGATTTCTATAAGAATTTTCGTGTCCAGGTGGGGTATGTTTTAAAGACACAAAGGAAAATAATAAAACTCTTAAAACTCAATAAAGACAAGGCTTTTAATCAACATAATCCATTTTATTTAGCCAGAAATGTGCACAAAAACAGATTTTTTAAAAAGCCTATAATTAATGTGGATAACCCACCTGATTATTTTGAAAATAAAAAATCAACGTATTTTCGAGGGTACTGAATAGTTACAAGATTTTGTTTTTGAGCTATATTTATTCACAGTGGTGTTTTATGTAAAAAGAATTAAGCAAATCGCAGTCAAAAACAATGACAGGATTAATTAGTTTCTTTGAACCAATGGAAGAC
>JBKJRY010000421.1:0-3392 GCA_046593045.1 Chitinophagaceae bacterium
ATCTATCATCTGTCAACTATCATCTAATTCAGCCTTTTTTTACTTTCGATTTGATCAGCTGCCTCAATTCATACACTTCATCCGTGTCCTTACACCCGTCTTTAGGTACCAGGAAAAAAGAGCGGCTGTCAAAATACAAATGAAAGAAATGCGGGCTCTCTATTACTGAGCTGAAAGCGGACCAGGGCCAGCTTCTGCTGCCACGCTCATTTTCAAGAAACATATGCTGATCTTCAAAGCTTACCTTAAACCGATCTTTAAAGGTCGCTGCTTTCCTGTAAATAATATTGGGCAAAATGAACCAGAACGAGATCATAAGAATAAACCACAAAAATGAGCTTCCCAAAAATGCGTATGCAGAAACTTTTTTGAAAAAATAAAGACCGGCAGCTAATATGGAAAATACATTTACCAATATCATCATGACCTTAATCTCCTTTCTGGAAATAAAATGATAACGCAATGCCTGCAGAACTTTAGGTTTACTGTAAGTGAAGTAGGAAGATGTCATAAAAAACAAATGTACAACCTACTGCCAAAGCTGTTAAAAAAATTTATGGTCATCAACTCTGCATGGGCTTCTATAAACATTAAAAAGTATCAATTCATTATTTTATTTCTAATTCAAAGAATGGTCGTTTTGTTGAGGAAACTATTTATTTAATAATAAATTACTTCTGGTAAAGAAGGGATACTACAGATAATGAATTATTGCTGCTGGTCCAGAATCTTTACCTCAGTTCTACGGTTTTTTTGGCGTCCTTCCTCGGTTGTATTTTCTTCAATAGGCTCTTCCGCACCATAACCTTTGGCGACAACCCTGTCATTATTTATTCCTTTGGAAACTAAATATTGAACTATCGACTTCGCTCTTTCAAGGGAAAGAATAAGATTCTTTGCATCGCTTCCAACATTGTCAGTATGTCCGCCAATCTCTATGCGTTCATTGGGTTTCCTGTTTAAATAATCCACCAGGCCATCAAGTGTGCTGTATGATTCTGTTCTGAGAGATGCTTTTCCAAAATCAAATTCAACATTTTCAAGTACAAAAGTTTTCGGGGGATCAAATTCTAAATTAACCGAAAAAGGATTTTTGTAGAAAGAATTTGGACCAAGAGCAGGTATATCTAATACATTGTAGCTGCTTGAATCTTTAAAGCCCATTATAAAAATATCGTACTTATCTCCTGTAGGCAGGCGGGTCGAAAATTTTCCCGTTTCATCACTTATGGCCTGGTATTCATTATTGTTTTTCTGGCTCCTGAAAACTACAAGCTCATTATTTTGGGGCTGTTTGGTCCTCATATCTACAATAGTTCCTTCAACCCTGGCATCCTTCGGAACATTGACGGCAGAAGCATCCTGGGCATAAGTGTTGAGAAAAACTACAGATGATATTATGGACAGCAACAGTTGTTTCATTTTATTTAATTTGGTTATACAACTAAAAACTATTGAATTTACAGTTTAGGATATACATATAGTTTTTAATTAAGTAGCAACGAAAAAAGCCGTGTATTATTACCCCGGTTGTCTGCAAGTGGAAAAATTTAAATACCGTTTAAGTTGTCAAAAATTTCCAAAGCAAAGCTAAATACTTATCGATATTGTCTGTGGTGCCGTTCACCTTCGGTCGTATCTTTAATTCATTGTCTCTTGCAGTTCTTTTGTTTCCGCAGCATATTTTTCATCAATAACTTTATTTGCTTTGTTCTGCTACATTCTTTTGTTTTGCAGCAAAGCAATATTTGCAATCCGCAAATTGAAGAGACTGCTTAAATGGTAAAACCTGCCGCAAAAATATTATACTATTCAAACTTTTCTTTTTTATACTTATAATAAAGAAAGGACTTTGTTGAATCGCCCGGATATTTATGAGAGAAGTATTTTTTTATTTTTAGGTATACCCTCTTTTCAGGATATACCGGTACATTCATTTCGCTTATTGCCCATTTTGAGACTATGATCATTTTATGACCATCACAATTGTTTCTGAAATCGGCGGCATAAGCTGAAGCCGGCAAGTCTGCTGATGAAGCATCATTGCCTTTTATACAAATGATCATGTCCTTAATGTTTCCCGAATACAAAGCAGAGGACAGATAAGCATCCCACGAGCCAAAATAATATAGCATAGGGAGAAGCATCCAGCATACAATAGTCAATTTATTCCATCCCTTTTTCCAATAAAGAAAATTATTTTGACTTAAGTGCTGGCGAATGAATAAAAAATATAAATAAGCTATCATCGCTATATTCCAGGGCCATACAATACTATTATAATTAATACCCAAAGGACCCAGGAATAATAAATTAAAACCATGAACTGCTATTAAAAGCAATGCCGCAATTTTTCTCGTCTTTTTAAAACATAAACCAACTGCAAAGGCAATTTCAAAAGTTCCAATACAGTAGCCGGCATAAAATAAAATCGGGCTGTAGTTGGTTACATGTGGAATTCCCAAAAACCGATTTAACAACATATAACTCCATATCGATTGTAAAAATCCCGGGTTTAGTTTGCATAAACCTGAATAAAAATAGATAGAGATCATAATGATGGTAACTCCCGAAAAAAAATAATTGAGGTGTTTTCTATTCACCAAAAAAAGCAAGATGATAAAAAGATATTGATACTCCCACGGCTGCCAACGGTTTTGATCAGCTATGAGTGAAAACAATTCTGACAAAAATAGTATTCCAACAATTTTTACAGAAGGCTTAAATAATATTATGACAAGACAGCATAAAGAAATGCCGAAAAAGATTATATGATACCATATAGGTAAATTGTCCAAAAATTCAAAAGGAGGTATTAAGGGAAATAATCTATTTGCAACCCAAAGCTTATAGCTCATCAATTTGGCAATAAGCCAGAATAATGCGGTTATTATTATTACTGTATTTGCATAGAATACATCTAATTTGTTGTTGCCATTCAAAATCATTTTTAAAAGTAGAGAATGAAATCAAATAAATTGAAATTTCCGGGATTGCAAAAAAGTAAGGAGGCATAACAAAAAACAAAAGCCACCTTCCGGTGGCTCTCTATATGCTTGCTGTAAATAATGACTTAACTGCAGCCCATGCTATTACCGCAATTAAGGCATTTGTAGCAAGTACCACTGCGAATAGTTATGTGTCCACAAGTGTTACAAGCTGGTGCATCACTTTGCATATTTTTAGCGGCTGAGTTTACAGCATCAAAATCAGCAGCCGCTTTTTTTATGTGTTCGGTCCTGTGTTTTTTTGTAGGTTGAGCTTTAATATTTGCAGAACCTATCACTCTTACTTCACTTAATTCCGGAACACGATTGCCAATGGTAGGAGTATTTTCATCCCATGGCTGGTCTCCCAAGTTTTCGACTTCAGGTTTATCAAGCACGTGTACC
>JBKJRY010000168.1:0-10599 GCA_046593045.1 Chitinophagaceae bacterium
GTTATGTGAAGGATTAGGATATACTCTTGGCTTAGATACATCCACTTTATCTTGTACTGGATAAGCTGGTTTTGCAATATTATTTGTTGTGGAATCGACCCTTTGAGTAACCGGTGCCGGCGTAGTAAAACTATATACTTCAACCGCATTTACCATCGGTCTGTTGGCTGTAGCTGAAAAATCAATATTTAGTTTTCCGTCAGTTACTGTTACCGGGAAGTTCTTGATAATTGCAGTAGCTCCGCCTACCTGGCTGGTAACATCAAAGTTTATCAATCGGTATTGATTTTCGATATTGACATTCATAACCCTCGAACCGGCTCCCCCACCTGAACCATTTCCTGGAGCACCCCAATATATTTCTGCAAAATGCAGTCTTACGATATAATTACCATTCGAAACAGGAATTTCATATCTGAATGGCTTCTTATCAGCATTTGAGGACTGTTCGGTCAGGTATAAAATATCTTCATCAGTTCCTCCAATTTGTGTCACACCAGGATTTGTGTATGGCTCAAGGTTGTCAAAAGAATATTGATTATCTGCACTCCACGTTTTTCCATTTATAGTCACGGGAGAAGAAGAACCACTATTAATACGCAAATTTGCAATTGCTGCAACACCAGAAACTTCACCAATTCCATAAAGCGGTATACGCACGGGAATTGATGAATTATTATAATGAATCAGCAAATCAGCACTTTTAAATCCTTGAGAAACGGGGTTAAAATTGACGTTAATTGTTGTTGTTTCCTGGGGATTCAAAGTTGTCTTGGCGGGCATACTTGCCATAAATTCAGAACTGTTTTCTCCAACAATTTCAATAGAAGTAATAATTAGTGCCGGATCCTTTGAACTATCTGCATATACCTGGCCTGAGCTATTGATATTTAATATAAGCGTATTGGACGACTGAAGATTTTTTTCGCCAAAATCCAAGGCTGAAGGAGCAACATTTAAAGCGGAAAAGTTTACAGACCCAACTTCAGGTTTGATGTTTTGCACATAATACGTATTATCATTATAGTCATAATTTGTTGCCGGCGAACCTAAATAATCATTAGAAATGATATATGCATTTGGAACTATATTTCCAAGAGCATCATAAACTTTCCACACACGAATACCTATTTTATTTCCCGGGGTTTTCGTTGCGTCTGTCCAGTCATTACTTCCAATTTTAAAACCAAACGCACCGGTTGGTAAAAATGATCCGGCTGCACCTGTTGATGGTGTGCCTTTTCTCGGAAGTAATGTTTGTGCATCTGAATTAACATTAGTTACAACTGTATTAAGCGTACTTGTGCCCTTTAGATACCAGGACAGTTTTTCGCCAAAATAACAACATCCGTGATAAGAGCCCATTTGTGTAATTGATACAGGTAAAGAGCTATTAGCAACAACAAAGTAAGAAGGCTTTATTTCATCTCCTTTTAATTTTGTACTATCTCCTCTATTGGCATCAGTATGGCCAAAACCAACACTAGTAGTAAAGCCAAAAGCTTCGATTATTTCCTGGGCATATGGCTCACTATCTCCTTCCCCTTGTTTCTGCCATAGTCCGTCTAAAAAAACAGTCTTTACAGGAACCCTATCGTCATTCGAATATATATCGAGTGTTTCATGTAAAATTTTAACCCTCGAAGCTTGATCCATGGCAATAAACTTGACAGTTACGTCAACAAAATTCCCCGGAGTTACATTGTAAGGAAGTCCCGATCCTGGAATATAATTTACTCCATTGAATTTGGCAATTTTCCAAAAAGTATTATTTGATAGAACAAGATTATTGATTGAAAGGGTTCCAATGCCCTTATTATAGATTCTCACTTTCAAAGAATCATGGTTGGCATTATAATTAATACTGTCCCTGCTCCATGGAACCTGGATTCTTGAAAATACGAAGTGATCGTTAGAGGGAAATTTATCAGGATTTTCTATAAAAATTGGAGCATTTGGTGGAGCACGATAACCTGTATCGGTAATTAATTCAGGCGCATTTTGGCCAAATTCCTTGCTATTGAAAACAAGGCTTTTATCTTTTTTTGCAAGGTCTTTTATTTCAAAACTTGCGAGCTTATCTGCGGCAAATTGTGATTTTACAAACTCAGTGACATCAAATTCATAATATTTCGCCACGTCAGAAACACTAATCTGCGTTATCGCCGAAGTTAGCTCTGTGGGGGCATTATTCCATGTGATACCGCTTTCTGTCCAGTTATCATTATTGACGCCAAATAAAAACAAGACCAGAGCTGAATTATTATCGACATTTTTTCCATACATCCGTAATCTTGCAGAACTAACACGATTGACACTATTCAGGGAAAACTTTAAAAAAGAATAACGCGTATTTCCATTCGTTGAAGAGCTTTTTACCAATAATATAGAATCGCTGCCATAATTTTTATTCACGTAACTACCGTTACGAATGTATGCATCTGCAACAGGCGATAAGGCAGTAGTTGTGGAAGAAGATACTACAGTGGTATCAATGGAAAGCTGAGGAGTATTTTGTGTATTCTCCCTACTATTAAAGGAAACTGTCTTATCCCCATTAGTTGGATCCTTCAGGAGAAAGCTTACAATTTTATCACCAGCCAATTGAGACTTTACAAAGTCAGTAACTTCAAATTCGTAGTATCCCAACTGGTTATTGACACCAATATTGCTTAGGGGGTTATTCAAAGTTCCGGGAGCATTATTGAAAGTAATACCGGTTTCAGTCCAGGAATCAGTATCAACGCCGTATGCTGAGATACTGATTGTTGCAGTGTTATCAATATTACGTCCATATATCCGCAATTTTGCGGAGGTTAGCTTAGAAATAGAGGGTAAAGTGAACTTTAAATAAGTTTGGCGTGTAAATCCACTATTCGGCGAATCCTTTACTAACACGGAAGTATCTGTGCCGTAATTATTATTAGCATAATTACCATTTCTTACATAAGCATCCGCTGTTGGGGAAAGTAAAATGCCTGTACCTATCTGATTTGCCACTACGCTAAAAGCACTATCGTTGGTGATAGTGATATTTCCATTACCATCAGTAGCTTTAGCTTTTATAACGTAATTACCAATGGTATTTAAAACAAATGGGCTTGTATAATTTTGATAAGGCCCATTGTTCAGACTATAAAAAGTTGAAGCAAGGCCGGAGCCTCCACTATCAGAGGCAGTGATAGAAATCTGTACCTGGCCATTATATACTCCCGGAGATTGCGTTGACCCGGCAAATTGTATGCTTACGACAGGTGGAGTTACATCTGCACTTGCATTAATGGTATCCAAAACCAATTCAGGCGCATTAAATAAGTCTTCTCTGCTATTGAATGAAATAGTTTTATCAGTATTAGTAGCATCTCTTATTAAAAGAGAAACGATTTTGTCACCAGACAGTTGAGTTTTAGCAAAATCTGAAATATCAAATTCATAATATTTTGCCTGGTTATTTATTATTACTGTGCTTAGAAGCGTGGAAGATGATGGAGCGTTGTTAAAAGTAATTCCCGATTCAGTCCAGGCATCACTATCTACTCCATACGCTGATACGATAATCGATACATTATTATCAATATTTTGTCCATATAAACGCAATTTTGCTGAGTTAATTTTATTAATGTTGGCAAGTGAAAATTTCAAAAACGAATATCGTGTAAACCCTGAATTAGGAGAACCTTTGACAAGCAAGTCAGTATCAGCGCCATAATTGCTATTACCATAATTACCATTACGCACAAATGCATCTTCGACTGGCGACAATGTTGCAATTGTAGTAGTTGCTGGAATTGTCGCAGCAGCAACAGTATCAATAAATAATTGGGGTTTATTTACACCGCTTTCCTTACTATTGAATGATAAAATCTTGTCATTATTACCTAGGTCCTTCAATAAAAGACTTACTATTTTATCTCCTGCTAATTGAGACTTGACAAAGTCTGTTATATTGATTTCATAATAAGCTGGCACATTGGTTATGTTTGCCTGATTGAGCCCGTTATTCGTCGAGCCCGGAGCATTATTAAATGTAATCCCAGTTTCAGTCCAGGCATCATTATCCACCCCAAATGCTGACAAATTGATTGTAGTGCTATTATCAATATTATTGCCGTAGATTCTTAGTTTCGCTGATGTTATATTGGAAATAGCCAATAAAGAAAATTTAATGTAGGCCTGCCTGGTAAAACCACTATTCGGAGAACCTTTTATCAAAAAATTAGTGTCATTGCCGTAGTTTTTATCAGCATAATTACCATCCCTGACACTAGCATCTGCAGAAGGATTTAAAATAATTTCCTGGGTGCCGGCAACATCCAAAATTGCATGGGATTTTAATGTATTTACAGAGCTTGGCAGGTTTTTTATTTCCGGTTTACCATTTT
Source organism: Chitinophagaceae bacterium (assembly GCA_046593045.1). Lineage (GTDB taxonomy): Bacteria > Bacteroidota > Bacteroidia > Chitinophagales > Chitinophagaceae > Ginsengibacter. Next base: position 4,383 of record JBKJRY010000168.1, read on the forward strand.
TTTGATCATATTCTTTTTCAGGATTTTTATTTGATATTGAAAAAAAATTTTGTCGTGCAAAAATTGAAACATTTAGGAGGATAATTCCTGAAAGACAAAATGCAAAACCGAATTTGAAAATTGAACTTTGATTTCGCCAATTAAATAAAGAAGAGAAGAATTTTTTCACGAGGGTAAGACGTTTAAAATGAATGAATAAAATGAAATAATTTATCAGAAATTAATATGCTCCTGAAATTTTACACGAAAATGCTGTCCAAAGTGCTTAAAGATTTGAGACATGGCAACTTGCAGGAGTGACGACTTCATAATACTCGAAAATTATTTCCTGCTTGTTTCGCGGAATTTAAACTGATATTAAATTATAGAAGGTAGTTTATAGGAAGAGGAACAGCGTGTAAAAATAGTACTTAATTGTTATGAAGCAAATATGACGAAATCATTTTTACACAATTATTTATCTTCGACGATTATTATTGGTCGAAATCGAATTCTTTATCCGCTGATAATAATTTTGATTATTTCAGTTTTGCCATTCTCTGCACGTATTTGCAAATAATAAATTCCCGATTTCAGTTTTGACTTGGATATATTGAGCTCCATATCAGACCCTCCTGGCTTTAACCGGACTTGTGCAATCTCGAAAAATCTGCCAGTCGCGTCAACTATATGGATTGTGTAATCTCCCCGGTATGAAGCCGGAAATTTTATATTAAATTTTGAATGTAATGGATTAGGATACAATCTCGGTTTGTCAAAATCGTGGGTTGAGTCGCCCGATTCTTTCATGGAAAATAAGCTTGGATTGTTATTCTTTAACACTGTAGGGGTATTAACATTGGTATCGCTGGTCATTGTCGATGTGACATTTGTATTTGTGGTTACAATTAACTGTGGGCGATTTTGCGGGTTTTCTTTGCTGTTAAACGATATTATTTTATCCGCTTTGGCCGGATCTTTCAAAACAAGACTTACTATCTTGTCACCCGAAAACTGGTTCTGCACATAATCCGTTACATCAAAGTCATAATATTTTTGCTGGTTGTTGATTGTCGTTGAACTCATGGCTGCTGCAGAAGGAAGCGGTGCATTGTTCCAGCTTAGCGTACTCTCCATCCATGAATCATCGTCAAGACCATAACAAGATAGCGTTACACCCGAGTTGTCAGCCGTATTACTTCCATATACCCTGAGTTTTGCACTGCTTACTGAGCTTAAGTTGCTGAGCGAAAATTTAAGATATGAGACCCTGGAATTTCCAGTATTTGGGGAAGACTTTACCAAAAATGCAGTATCACTTCCGTAATTTTTATTTGCATATGACCCGTCACGCACCGAAGCATCTGCCAATGGATTTAATGTAATAGACGGGCCTCCGGATACTGTATCCTTTCTTGGCCGCAGCAAGGTTATCCTGCCATTACCTCCATATTCTGATACGTATATATTTCCACTCAGGGTATCTTCAGTAAGATCCAACGGGTCTATAAAGCCTGAAAAGCCTTCTACATAGGCCCCTTCGGTAGAGCTTACAATATCATTATTCGTCCCACCCGGGGTTAGCGTTATGATATCATCATTCTGGCTATACCTTACCACCAGTAATTTGCCTTTCAGGTTCCCATTGAATGTATTGCTCTTATATTCTATGGCACCATCCGGTGATTTATTATTCTGAAAATCAAATGCATATCCGCGCCAGTTGGCATCCGGTAAAGTGCCCACAGTATAATCATTCACCTGCGCCGGGTCTATCGATGTGCTGGGATTGCCCCCGTTCATTACATATTCTCCCCGCAAAGGATTGGGGTGACCATAATAGCCTCCCGGTACCACCCTGAACAGAAAATCCTTCTGGGTTTGCTGTACATTGGTTAAGGCCGGTATTATAGGACCGTTATAGGTAGAACCATCTGGCCTTACAGATCCCGCTACCGAGGCTGGCGTATTGCCACCTGCCGCTGAACCGTTCGTAGGCACATACAGGCTGCCGTTGCTATGCCATACCAGGTCGTAGGCATTGCGTACTCCCGATGCATAAATCGTTAAAGGGGCATTGGCTGCGTATGGATTATAAATGCCCCCCCCATCGCGTGTTTTTACGTCCAAAGGCAGGGTACCAAGTTTAGAAACATCTAGCCGCAATACGGCTCCGGACAGGAGAGCTTCGTCCCGGTTGCCCCAGGTATTATCTGCCCTGCCCATCGCAGACGTGCTGCCTTGAGTGAAATACAATTTCCCGTCAGGGCCAAAGGATATGCTGTTGGTAAGGTGATCTTTAGCCGATCTCGGCAAATTCACCAACACATCCTGCACGATCTGAAGATTATTTCCGCTTAGCCGGGTCAATTTACCATCCCATGAAGGGCCATTTAAAAATACAAAAGTGCTGTGGGTTACCCAGGCTACCAGGGTGGTGGCCGTGGCTGATGGATCAAAGGTAAATCCAATGGCAAGTCTTTGTTGCCGTACTCCATATTCGTCCTGTAATGAATACAATGTATCGGGAGTGCCCAGCGTGCCATCCTTGTTTACAGGAAATCTTTTTATCATTCCGTCAATGCTTAAGGCATATAACTTCCCGTCAGGTCCCATCGTAAGGCTTGAATGGCGGCCTGTTGTATTGGGCAACGCGATTTTGTCAAAACGCACATTTGTTAATCCCCCCGAAGAGCCTGAACCTGTAGTAAAATTGCTTGCATAAGGTATAAATGATGCACCCGATAAATCTTTAACTCCACTGGTAACATTGAAATTATATGTCGTGCTCAGTTTTAGTGGCGCCGAAGGAACAAGCGTTATAGCATCTCCCCCTCCTGTACCATTTACATTGGAAGCTACCACTGTTCCTGTCCCTTCTTCTGTTAAATATACGGTAGCTGATGTAAGAGTTGAATTGTCTATCCCTCCATTCGGTAAATCTAAAATACTTGTTGATATCGAAGTGTTCTCACTCACCTGTTGGGAACCATTATCAGGATTTACTAATACCACCGACGGCCTTTTGCTGGCAGAAGGCTTGATAATTATGTAATTGATTTTTGTGTTAACACCTCCTATGGCATCTATTGTCAACAACCCGTCGGCTACTGAAACAGTTACTGTCGCTAATTTAAACAGTTGGGATGACGTGGGAACAAAACTGGCGATTGCATTAACACCCTCCACATTTATAGTATGTTTGCTATTGGTATAAGAACCATCTCCTGCTGAAACGGTTACATCATAATTGCCATTAGTAACCTGGGCTTCCCATATCCCTTCAGTGCTGGTTAGTGAAGAACCGGGAGCGTCGCCTGCCTGCATATGCATTAAGGTTGCTAAAAGTATATCTGAAGGGGTATTTCTTTTCCTACCGTTCATTTTCAAATCAACAGGAGTATTATCAGATCTCTTAATCCACCCATACACATTACCACTTCCCTGGTAGGCAGATAACCGCTGCCCAAATGACTGTCCATAATCCCGAAGCCACCCGGATGGCGGCACAGTTACTGAATCCTCGAAATTGACTTTTATATTTGATAAGGTTCCCGAAGATCCCACTTTTACGGTGAGGAAAATATTTAAAACAGCACTATTATATCCCGCAGCAGTGGCTGTTACCCTAGCAGAATACGTGCCCAATGATAAATTGGTAGCATCAAAATTAAAAGTGATCTCTGATCCGGTTGTATAGTTGATGCCATTAAGGGGCATGCCATTTACAGAAAGCCAGGTAGGCATATTACCCGAACCGTCTACAGCCGTAAGCTGAACATTTACCGGAGTATTATCTGATGTAGCTATATACTCAAGTAATGAACCAGTTCCCCCCTGGTCTACTTCTGTACTGTCTGAATTCCTGGTGAATTGAATAGATTTATTGGGTGCGGTTATTATTAAGGTTATTGTCAAAAAAGCGCTGCTATATTTTGAAGCTGAAGCAGTAACAATTGAACTATATGTGCCCGGGGACATACCGCTAATTGTTACCCCGAACGATAGAGATCCAAGCGCCGGCGATGGTAAGATCAACCAGTTACTGTTATTTGATTTTGTTAGGCTGACATTGGGTGTTCCGGAATTTGCTGAAAGCGTAGAGGTTTTACTTGCCGCTGTACCGTTTTGAACAGCAGAATAAGTAAGGTCGGTTGGCGAAAAACTTAGTTTGGCTTTTACGCTACCTTTCTGGGCAAAAGTTGGTACAGGAAAGATATTTATTAATATAAGAATAAAAATATAACCAACCAATTTTACAAAGCTCCAAACGGGCCTATTTTGGAAAAAGTAGCACATTTCAAAAAGTATTAGCAATTAGATAACTATACACAAAACGGGAATCGTACATCAAATAGCCGCGATGATTGGAATAAGAATGAAGAGGTTCTTTGAGGTTTTAGCGAGGATGGGTGAATTAAGTAGAAGGTAAAGTTATTATTTCCAATCCAGATTCTACGATATCAGCTGCATTTTTTTAAAGTATGTGAGTAACTCTTGGATGGGCAAGTACACCCTTTCGATTTTTCATAATATTTCCTACTAATAAATTAGCATTACTAAGCGAATGAAATCTAAGTTAAGTGTGAATAACATACTAAAGTCCTCCACGAAGACGTTTCCAAAGCAATTTTCAGTAAACGGTAAATCCTGTTATTGATTGGGAGAGACAAGAATTAGCTGTAATTTGCACCCTTAAAACTCAAGTATCATTCACGTATTCAAAATAAATCGCTGATTCAGTATTTGAATTTTAAATAGTACTTAGGAGATTTCATACAATAGTTTTTAATCCATTCAAGGGCCATGAAATTAAAATTTAAAAATAATTTTTTAGGGTATTTTCAATTTTACTACAGTGTTGTTGGCAATAAACTACTAATTGCAGTTTCGCTGAGTATATTGGTAACAGTACTGGATGGTGTGGGTCTCACTATGTTTATACCATTGTTGCAAGCTGTTTCAGGAAGTGGCACTTCCTCAAGCGAGTCAATGGGGCGCTTACATTATATAACTGACGCCATAACGGGTTTAGGCATTCCCCTAACGTTGGGATCAGTACTTGGAATAGTGGCGATACTTTTTGGGCTAAAAGGAATGGCAAAATTTTCTGAGCTTAACTACCAGGCGAAAGTAATACAGTTCTTCATGAAGCGCATCCGACACGAATTGGTTAGTAATTTGCAAAAAACATCCTATAAAGGGTTTATTAAACTAGACGCTGGTAAAATCCAGAATATTTTCATTGCAGAAGTACAAAGAATGTCGCAGGCTGTAAAATCTTACCTAAGTTATAGTCAACAGTCCTTTATGTTCGGCACTTATGTTTTTCTTGCGTTATTAGCTAACTATCAATTTGCCATTCTTGTAGCCATTAGTTCCGGATTAGCAAACTTATTTTATAGAAAGCTCAACCGCTTAATGAAGAAGGCATCGTTGGAAATTTCAGAAAAGGGCCACGATTTTAATTCTTATATGATCCAGGGAATTAATTATTTCAAATATCTTAAATCAACTAATTATTTACAAAGTTATTCCCGCAAACTGGATGAGGTTATTGACAAAACAGAGCATATTAATAAAAAAACAGGATTTTATTCTGCAATTAGTATGGGTATTAGGGAGCCCATGACCATAATGATAGTTGTAATTGTAATCTTTATCCAGATTAATTGGTTAGGCGGAAACTTGGGATCAATTATACTAAGCTTACTCTTATTTTACCGGGCACTTACTTTTTTGATGGGTATTCAATTTCATTGGCAGAGCTTTATTCAAAATACTGGTGCTATGACCACTGTTGCCAACCTATCGGAGATCATGAACAATGATTCCGAACCCCATGGTGGTATTCCTTTTAATTCTATCAACGAAGAACTTATAATTCAGAATACTGATATGTCATATGGACATAGTAAAGTTTTAAAAAATGTAAATATTACGTTACCTAAAAATAATACTATTGCTCTTGTAGGACCAAGCGGTTCTGGCAAAACCACTCTTGCTAATATTATAATAGGGCTTATTAGTCCGGATTCAGGTCTGGTACTTTTAGACGGTATACCACTCCTGCAATATGATCTTAAAAGCTACCGTAGTAAAATTGGATATATCTCTCAGGATTCTGTCATTTTTAATGACAATATATATAATAACATAACGTTTTGGTCAGAGCGAACTCCAGAAAATGAGAAACGATTTTGGGAAGTGGTTAAAATGGCTTCTCTCGAGGAATTTG
>JBKJRY010000347.1:0-49675 GCA_046593045.1 Chitinophagaceae bacterium
CGTTACAGGGATGTTGGTGATTGCAGCCTCAGCTTTTGGGTTGCCTGTTTCCACAACGCATGTGTCGGTAGGAAGTATATATGGCATCGGCATAGCAAATAAAACAGCCAAGAACAAAGAAATTTCAAAAATTGGGTTATCAAGGATACTAACTTTACCCATCGCGGCTATTTTAAGTGCGATATTTTATTTCATTTTTCATCTAATAGATAACTAAATCATTTTATGCAGGGATATTTAGAAACCACAAGAAACGTTTACAAGGACGCAGCCGAAAATCCACAGATTGGATTGTGTTGTACCACTACACCCGTGTGGCAATTGCCGGGACTTAGCATTCCTAAAAGGATGTTGGAAATGAATTATGGCTGTGCAAGTACGGTTAATCCCAGGGACTTGGTTAACCATCCAAAGATTTTGTATGTGGGCGTTGGCGGCGGAATGGAATTATTACAATTTGCCTACTTCAGTAGGCAAGATGGTGGCGTAACAGGAGTGGATATAGTAGAGGAAATGCTTGCAGCCTCTAAAGTAAATTTTATAGAAGCTGAAAAACAAAATCCCTGGTTTCGTTCCGAATTTGTAGAGTTGTTGAAAGGTGATGCCCTTACCCTACCTGTTGCAGATAACAGCATTGATGTAGCTGCCCAAAACTGTTTATTCAACATCTTTAAACACGATGATTTAAAAAAAGCGTTACAGGAAATGTACAGGGTATTGAAACCCCGGGGAAGATTGGTACTCTCTGATCCTGTTTGCGAACAGGATATTCCCGGTAATTTAAGAGAGGATGAACGCTTAAGGGCATTATGCTTAAGAGGTTCGCTTCCCTTGCATGAATACGTCAAAATGATTACAGACATTGGTTTTGGAACAGTTGAGATAAGAGCAAAACGCCCCTATAGAATTTTAGATCCGGCGAATTATGATACCGATGAACTGATATTTATTGAAAGCGTGGAAGTAAGTGCCATAAAGGACCCGATGCCCGAAGACGGGCCTTGTGTATTTACAGGCAAAACAGCCATTTATTATGGAACTGAAGAACTCTTTGATGATGAGAAAGGACATGTGCTTTTAACAAATCAACCATTGGCAGTGTGTGACAAAACTGCGGGAGGTTTACAGTCTTTAAACAGGAAAGATATTTTTATTTCGGGCAGTACCTGGTTTTATGATGGCGGCGGTTGCTGCTGAGCCATATTTATAAAGCAATCGTTGAATTCAATGTTATCTTGAATATCAACATTAGAGCACGATAGGATAAGTGTGCTCAGCGCTTTGTATAACCTAACCTCGGTAGTGAATAAGGATTGCCTTATTTGTCCTTATCTCTTGACAGGCCATACTTACCAAACTCTATCAATTGTTTGGGATTAATATACCCCCGGGTATACGCCACTATATTGCCTTCTGCATCTGTAATTACGAGAGTGGGGTAAGCGTTTACACCGTATTGCTGTGCCAATGCCGGTCCATATCCCTTTTCCATATCCACAGCAACATTTATAAAGTTTTTGTTGAAAAAATCTCCAGCATTTTTGTCTGGAAACGTATTTCTTTTCAATAGTTTACACGGGCCGCACCATGAAGTATAGGCATCAAGAAAGATAAGTTTGCTTTGCTCTTTTGCCTGCTGCAAGGCCTTTTTCCAATCTTCTTCGATAAATTGAATTTCGGCTACATTTTCTTGTAATGTTTCTAAAGCCGCCACTTTATCTTTTGGTTTAAAGGAAAAAACCGCCAGGGCCGAAGCAATTATTAACCCCGGTATTAAAATCACCTTTCGCATGTTTTTTATTTTAGAGACTATTAATTATTAATTTCCTTACTCTTTATCATATCCAATGTGATAAAAACGGTGCAATTAAACTTAGCGGCTATTTATGCTGGCATGTGGTCATTTACTAAGAAATAATTTTAAAAACCATTTACAGCCGGTGCTATGATCATTGCCCTGCCAGCATTCTTTCTATTTTTTCTTTTGCAAAAGCAGATAGCACTGGATCAGAATGGACATGTTTGCTTTCTTCAGCAATCTGGCAGGTTTGCTTTTCAAATTTGCTACAAAACGAACACATGGCAGTGTGTAGTGATAATTTCGTTTTTTCTATGAAGGAGAGTCTTCCTTCTTCCTTCTTTGCCATCAGCATTGTAGCTTCCATGCAACTGCCCATTAACAACCTCATCATAAATTTTTTCATAATTTCAATTTTTTAACCAATGCTTTTCTACGCAATCTCTCATTCGGAGCCTTGCCCTGTGAATCAGTATCCAATAGTTAGACGGGGTTATATTTAATACCTTACAAATCTTATCCGAATCTAAATCTTCCATGTATTTTAGTGTAAATACATGTTGTTGCGGCGCTTTTAAATGATCCTTACACCAATTGATTATTTTTTGAATTTCTTTTCTTTCCGCAGGATTATCCGATGCATGCCAGTTTTTTGGCCTCCTGTTCCCGGCCCAGTTCCCCTCCTTAGGAAACCAATCATCTTCACTATTTAATTCAGGGATTGATATAATAGGTTGCTCTTTACTCTTTCTTCGATAGTGATCAATTATCTTATTTTTCAGAATGGAAAATAGCCAGTTTTTTTCTGAAGCCTCGCCCTTATATCCGTCAAGTCCTTTTAACGCTGATAAAAAAGTTTCCTGTACGAGATCTTCAGCAATCACAATATCATTTACCCTCGGCAGGGCATATTGGTACATCTTATCACCATAGAGCTCCAGCCATTTTTGCGGATCAGCTTTGCGTTGTTGTTTTTGTATATCTGGTGCCATTTTCTCCAGTAAATATAAACAAAGTATCTGCGGATTTTTTTGCCCTGGTGGCAGAGAGCATTTTTTTCCGGGCTAATTTGTAAGGTGATTGAAATCACTTCGTCTTTAATAAAGTGAACATTCCATTTACCCTATAACCTTGTTGATTTTGAGCTATTATTACTTCATAATATTTGTTGTATCCGTCTTAATGTCCGGATTCATAACCAGGGCTTATTCACAAGGCTGCTGTTCAGGTGGCGTACCCATTTCTAACAACCTGGGTTTACCAGCATCAGAGGAAAAGACTTTGCAATTTGCAATGAGTTACGATCTTAATTTATTGAATACCTTAAAAGATGGTTCAAACAAATTGGATGATAACTCGAGAAAAAGATTAACCCATTCCATTTTGTTGCAAGGCGGTTATGTAATTAATAAAAAATGGAGTACCGAAGTGTTTGTATCCTGGATACAGCAAGAACGAATTATCAGGCAGTTTGGTAGCACAAACCAAACTACGACGCGTGGACTGGGGGATGCTGTAATATTGGTAAAGTATAAAATGTTATCGGATAATAATAAGCGCATCCGGTGGTTTATAGGTGCTGGTCCAAAATTCCCCACCGGTTCATCAAATGAAAAGAATAAAAATAATATTTCCCTTAGTGCCGACCTGCAACCGGGAAGCGGCGCTTTAGATGCAATTGCCTGGACGCAATTTTCAAAAAACAGTAGACGCAGGCCCTCATTGACCTATTCGGGTACGGCAACATTTAGTTTAAAAGGCAAAAATAATAACTATCTCGGATCACAGGTTTATCGCTTTGGAAATGAATGGATAATTATTGCGGGAGTTGCAGACCAGTTTGTAACATCCGGATTTTTATGGGGAGCATCTATCCAAACTATATACAGGCGTGCGTTTCAGAATGAAATTGACGGGGGAAAAACTCCGGGAACGGGAGGAAGGTGGATTTTCATCCGGCCAGGATTTACTATTAAACCAGGAAGAACATCCGCCATTAACATCAGTGCAAGTGTTCCTGCTTATAGCTGGGTAAGGGATACTCAACTTACCCCTACGGTACGATACAATGCAGGTTTTTACTTTGAGATAGAAAGAAATAAACCCCTTAATAAATCTTTTAAATAATAATCTTATGAAGCAATTACATTTTTTCCTGATACCTTTTATCGGGTTCCTTAATAATGGTTGCGATAAAAATACTACAGGGAGTATTTCGGGTAATAGAAGTCCGGGAGTCGATAACTGGTCAATTCCGATCGAACGTATTTTTGATGGCGGCCCGGCAAAGATGGTATTCCGGCGTTAGTCAACCCGGAATTCATAAGTGTATCTCAGGCCACGCATTTATCTGATAATGATTTGGTAGTCGGGTATAGGAACGGCGATGACATAAGGGCTTATTCCCACAATATTCTTAACTGGCATGAAATAGTAAATGACGGATGTAAGCGGAGATAAATTAGCCGTTATTTATTGTCCCCTTACCTGCACGGCCACAGGCTGGAGCAGGATGTTGCCCTCGGGTGAAACCACATTTGGGGTTTCCGGCCTTTTATATAATGCCAATATAATTCCCTATGACAGGGCATCAAATAGCAACTGGTCACAGATGTTATTGCAATCAGTAAATGAAAAACTTGTAAGAACAGAAGCAATCAATTCCCAGGTAATAGAAACTACCTGGAAAACCTGGAAAGAAATGTTTCCCAACTCAAAAGTTTTATCTGAAAATACTGGATACAGCAGAAACTATTCTGCATATCCTTACGGGGATTATAGAACCAATAATAATTCCCTGTTATTAAGCATAGATCCGGACGATAAGCGAATTCCACGTAAAGAAAGGGTTCTCGGTATTATTACAGGAGGATTGGCAAAGGTGTATCGCTTCGCCTCGCTTGCAAAAAACAATGGCATAATTGAAGACGTATTCAGAGGACAGTCTTTGGTTATAGCCGGAGATTCAACAAGAAATATTATGGCAGCATTTGAAAAAAAATTACCGGATAACAGCATCCCCGATTTTACATTTGACAATAGCGGCAAAGGTTTCTTAAAGGACCAGTTTGGAAACATATGGGATATTTTTGGCATGGCAGTGTCAGGACCATTGATGGGACAGAAACTGACGTCACCCCAGTTTATTGTGGGTTACTGGATGGCATTCGGTTCCTTTTACCCCGATCCAGAAATTTTTAAATAAATGCAAGAACCAAAGAGAACCCGCATCGACACGGTACTAAAAATTTCATTACTGTCGCCTGAATGTTTTGTTTTGACCGCCATAATTATTAAAAATCAATTCAAAAAAAACGTTAGCCGCTTAACATGTTAAATGACCAACGCAATACCTTAAGCCACCATTATGCCAAGGGCAGTAATTACTTCTGCCAGGAAATATATTGATGACGGAATTTATAAAACCCAACTTATTTTTTTCCTGATATTTTTCATATTTTACCTAATAGAAAATTGTCCTTTAGCAAAAGCACAATAAGCTTTGGAATGAATTTATAACTGACATGGCAATAAATATGTACGATATAATTGTGATTAGCGAAGATCTGGTGGTGTTTTTTCTACCATGCATAAAATCAGGAAACAAATTCAATGAAAATAAAAAGTTCACGGGATTAATTAGTGAGTCATGAAAAATAAGGAGACGCGGTCTACTTTAACCTGCCCCTATTGCGGCTTTCAGAAAGAAGAAGAAATGCCGCTGGATTCCTGTCAATATTTCTATAAATGTACTAATTGTGGAAAAATATTAAAGCCCAAGCAGGGTGATTGTTGTGTTTATTGCAGTTATGGTAGCGTGAAATGTCCATCAATACAGCCTTAAGAATCTATGGCAAGTGAAACCATATTGGTGAACATATTGAAAAGAAAATGCGGAATCACCTGTGAGGGTATTTACTGTGACCGATTGAACAGTAGCAATATTGTAATGCCAGTATTTAAATAAATTCCGTTAGAACAATTGGAAATTCAATGCAAGGGAATAATCTATAAACAATTGTTTACAGCTTCAAAATTTTTCTCAATTCCGTTTCAATTTCTGCTGCTATGCGCACAAACCCCAAATCAGTCAGATGCGCGCCATCAACAGTTGCTTCGCCATCCCCACCGATTAAATTTTCCGCAGGTAAATAATAGATATCTTCCATCCCATCTTTTTTCAGCTCACTAAATGCATTTTGAAAGGCCACATTAATGCTATCTATTGACTTCCTTATACTCTGGTTAAATCTACTAGATGTAAAAAAAAGATGCTCCACCAAAAGAATCGGAACATGAGGTGATTTTTGTCTTAGATAATTGATAAACGGCTTTGTTCTTTCCATAGCAAGGGTTGGAGTTAGATTGCCACCACAATCTATCACATAGCAGGAGGCGTTTATTTCTGCCATCGCGTCACCAATTTCTTTTTCAAGCTTACCATTTCCACTAAATCCAAGGTTAATGGTTTCTGTATTCAGATGTCTTTCAATTATTGAAGTATATGCCATTCCGGGACGCATCGCGGAAGCGCCTTGCGTTATACTGGTACCGTAAAAAACAATCGGCTTTAATTTTCCAAGCCTACCCTCCAACGGATTTTTTATTTTTGCTCCAACTTCAATCCCGATAAAAACGGAATCAACTATTTCATACATCGGCAGGTAAAGCAAAAAATCTTTCATGGAAGCATCCATTCCCTTTATTAATGTTGCCTGGTTATATTCCGGATCATAGGGTTTTCCCACACCAGCAAAAAACCATTTCTCATCCTGTAAACAATACAAATCAACGCCTTTAATCATTGTTTCGGCACCATGTGGAAAATGAGTGCTATTACCTGTCTTCCATTTTAAAGCAATAGTGGTTGAGTTACTTGCAAAACGTACAGCAATACCAGAAGAATTAAGGCTCAGATTCCACACCTCAGGCCGTAGCTTTTGCTTATAACTCAGAGGCAACCTTGCGTACCCGGTATTTTGAAATCCCCGGCCAATTATTAAAAATTCTTTAGCATCGTGATATTGAAACGAAGTTTGCGCAAGAAGTTTATTAAACTGAAGAATAACCGGGCTTAGCATAAATAAAAAAAGGATTGATATTTTTATTTCTTTTTGCATATCCTAAAATTTAATCTAAATGTACACCACACAGGGGGCTTCATTTCAAGCCGCATCTATTCCTGTTTGACTCTCAAACTTATTTTTTTATAGTTACACTTCACCTGAAAATCAGAAACTCAAAACAATTTTTTATCCAACTGAACCGCAATAACGGTAACCTCCGGATGTTGTGACCGGTTAATTCCAGACACGGTGATTTCATGCTTATTGTTTTGTTTGAATTGCAATGGTTTTTTATCATACACATTGTAAACCCGTACTGCATTCCGTGTATCTATCGAAGGCAGGGAGAATGAATCTCCGTCATAGTCTCTATAGAGATACACATAAATTGTTTTATCCTTGTAACAATATCCAAATCTTTCATCTTCAGGATTCCAGGGGCCACCTCTTGTACCATACACCGCTTCACCCACCTTACTTAACCATTGGCCTACTTCCCGTAATACAGTGGCCTGTGCTGCAGGGATTACACCGTGCCTGTCAGGACCAACATTTAGCAGCAGCGACATATTGCGGATGACACAGTCGGAGAGTATCTTCTTTATATTATCTGCAGATAATAATTCTTTAGGGTCTTCCCCTGGTTTTTCATAACCCCATGCTTCACCATATACAGAAAGACATTTCTCATAAATCTCTTTAGTTCTTACAGGCCCCGTAATGGGCGAGGAACCTTCCTCTGATAAATAATCACCGATCCATCCGGAACGTGGATTAACCAGGATATCAGGTTGGTATTTGCGAACCATTTCCATTAAACCGATTGGTTTGCCAGTCGCTCTATCAATTTCACCAAGTGTTGAATCAAGCGGCCATTGATTTTGCGGATTTCTGTATTTACCGGGTTCCCAGAAAAATGCGGCATCAGCATTACTATTTCGCTCGGCTATCCATCCGCCATCCCAAAAGATCTGGTCAATCTTACCATACTTTGTCATTAGTTCTCTCGTTTGATAATATAATTCCTCTTTCATGATCCTGGCGTTTTCTTTATTCCCGGGCACCGATTTATAACCCCATTTATTATCGGCTTTAAAATATGGGCTTTTTGCCGACCCTTCAATATCGTAGTACCCCGGATAACTCCAGTTAATCAAAGTTTTATAAATGCCCACTCTCAGCCCTGCTTTTCTGCAAGCGTCAATATATTCCCTAACCAGGTCTCTTCCTAATGTTTGCTTTGCAGTAAAAGCGTTTGGATAATCACTTTCAAACAATGCGAAACCGTCGTGATGCATTGCCGTAAAATTCATATATTTCATTCCGGCATCTCTTGCCAGTTGAGCCCATTCATCCGGATGAAATTGATCGGCAGTAAATTGTTCGTCACCACTTTCTTTGTATGCTAACTTTCGGTATTCTGAAATTGGAACTTTGCCCCAATTCATGTACCATTCGCCTTGCGCATGGCCTGCATATAATCCCCAATGAATAAACATTCCGAATTTTCCATCTTGCAACCATTTTAATTTTTCGTTTGATTGTTGCCTGATACCGAGATCTTCTATTGGTACTCTTTCGGGTAAAGGCCGGATACCAATTTGTTTTGTAACTGTATGGGGACCGAGATATTCAACCTTGATATCATCCGCCCAGGCTTTTTTGCTTAAACTATTTCCCGGACGATAAATTTCAATTTGCACAGAACTGTCAGCAGTACCGGAATAAAACTCTTGTTCTTTATAAGTCCAGTTGACCAACGCACTTGAGATACTGCTTCTCTTCCCGGAAAAATTTGTCCCTAGCTCTAATGTTTCGGCTCCACTTGAAGTTTTTAAATACCCGGAAATTCTATATTTTGAATTGGGTTTAACTGTAATGGTTTGAGATATTTTTTGCCCGCCTTTCTTAATTTCCAATGCATAAGAACCTGAATGCACTTTGTCAGAAGAAATTTTAATTTGTTCCATACCACTTGACCAGGGCTTCACTTCACCTGTTTCAAAATCGCCATTTTTTAAAAGGCTATTGCTTTGAGCAATAAGTTTGGGAAAACACAAAATGAAGTAGAGAGTAAAGATATTTTTTAACATTTTCATTGTTATATTTTAGAATCCTAAGGGGGTAAGAGTTACATTTCTACTGGTATGCTTACAAAAGGATAAAGGATTTCACGAGGTGTTCTGTGAAACCCTTTTATGGTTCGGCATAGTCATAAATTAATTTTTTATCCCGTCATAATCGGATAATTGGTTTATTGGGACACTAAGCTCGCTCTTTAATTCTTTTTGTTCCTGGCCATACTCGTTGGCGTCCAGTCATATCAATATTGTTTTTTTTTGCCGCTTCCGGCGTACATTCTTTTCTATGCAATTCCGAATGAGTTCTTGAAATTTTGGAGATTAGTTCAAGCCCTATGTTTTTCTAAAGACGCCTGAAAGCAATTAATCATCTGCTGATATAAGAAAAAGGTTTTGTAATAACGACTGCTGGCGCAAAAAGAGTGGTGGAAACTCACCGGCATTATGTCTTCCGATTAGAACAATGGAAACGGCGGAATATTTGCTATACCCAGGCTTGAAGCTTTTGTATCAAAAGAACAGCTGGCCAGTCTGCTCGCATTCCTAACGAATAAAGAATAGGCGGGCAAAACGATAAAACAAAACTTGTATGAAAATATCTAATTTCTTTTTTTTGTTGTGTTTATTGTTTTTGCGGCACTGAAATACAAGGATTCTGATCCTCATGTAATTGATACAACTCAACCAATCAATTTTTATCTCGCTTTTTTTCCTTTTGAGTGTCTGCGGGAACGCTTTTCATTTCTCCCTGGAGATGCGACATGACCGATTCTGTTAGCTGCCTTCCGGTTTCAGGTGTAAAAGGGCAAACAAGTTCTACTTCATACAAATATGAAGCATAAAATTTGAGGGTGGATTCTTTTTGATAAATTTAATTTTTTCTTTTAAATTTAGGAATGACTTACTTTTATTGTAGAACGAATAATTACCTTTTCGTTTACGATTGATTCAACTGCTTTATCTTTTATCGAATGTTTACTTCTTTATTTTCTGATGAGCATAAATTATTAAGCCAGCTCAAAGCTGGTGACAAAGCGGCATTTACTCATTTGTTTGAATTGTATGGCGAGCCCTTGTACCTCAACTTACTCAGATTGCTGAAGACCGAACAAGCGGCAGAAGAAATTTTACAGGATATTTTCTTAATTGTATGGGAAAAAAGAGAAACCATTACAATTAACCATAGTATCAAGAGTTATTTGTTTCGTATCGCAGAAAATAAAGTGCACGATTTTTTTAGAAAACTGAAACGTGACCGGGAACTGTATGATTATATTCAGGAGGTATCCTGTGGAAAATATGCAGACGTGGAAGATAAAATACTTGATAATGAGGAAGCAGCTTTATTGCATAAAGCAATAGAGAACCTACCTCCGCAACGAAAAAAGGTTTTTAACCTGTGTAAAATAGAAGGAAATTCCTATTTGGAAGTAAGCCAGCGCCTTGGAATTTCCACCTCCACAATCAATGACCATATCGTTAAGGCCACTCGTGCCATTCGTGATTTTATTCTTGCCCATAACTAAAAAATTACGGTATCCCCGGCTGTTTTATTTTCCTTTAAACGAATAAGTTTTTCTTAGATGCACGCTAGCTACCCTTAGCACTTTCATTTCCGTCTGCCATTCGGTATTGCTAAGAATTTTTTTTATGTCAGCAGATGATTAATAGCTTTCAAGCGTCTTTATGAAAAATAGAACCTTGATTAATCATAAAAATTTCAAAAAACTTTTTCAGAAATACCTGGATAACCAATGCACACCTGAAGAAGCGGAAACAGTATTGGCATGGCTGAAGGCGGAAGAGTATAGCCAGGAACAAAAGGAATTAATCAGCGGGCTGCTTTCCGGCCATCCTGAAATGGGCAAACCCATAACAGATGTATTGCAACGGCGTTTGCAAAAAAGTTTTAAGAACACTTTACAAAAAATCGAAGAAAAAGAAAATACAGGCGTCAAACTCAAAAGGCTTCCCTGGCTGTGGTATGCTGCTGCAGCTGTTTTGATTATCATTGTTGGTAGCGGAACTTACTGGTTGCTGCAACTTAAAGTCCCTGCAAAGAATGCAGCCATAGCCACCTATAAAGAACAAATAAAGGAAACAAAGAATGACCTGGCGCCGGGCGGTAATAAAGCTGTTTTAACCCTTGCCGATGGCTCTACCATTGTACTTGACGATGCGGAAAATGGCATTCTTACCCAACAAGGCAATACCAAAGTTCTAAAGATCAATGGTAAACTTGCTTATAATGCTGCGAATTCAAAAAACAGTGAAATTTTATACAATACAATATCTACGCCGCGTGGTGGGCAATATCAAATCGAACTGCCCGATGGTAGCCAGGTGTGGCTAAATGCACTTTCATCTCTTCATTTTCCAACAGTCTTTGTTGGAAAGGAAAGAATGGTTGAGGTCACAGGCGAAGCTTATTTTGAAGTGGCAAAAAATGCTGCCATGCCCTTTAAAGTGTCTATAGGGGCGCCTTCAGGGGATGTAGGTGAAATAGAAGTGTTAGGGACCCATTTTAATATAATGGCCTATAACGATGAAGGGGAGATAAAAACAACTTTATTGGAGGGAAGCATAAAAATAAACCATGATATGAAAACGGTAATTATTAAACCAGGGCAGCAGGCCAGGTTGAAGAATTATTCAATAAAAGTAATCGACAATGTAGATATCGAGGAAGTGCTGGCCTGGAAGAACGGGTATTTCCAGTTTAACGCAGCCAGCCTACCACAGGTAATGCGGCAAATAGCCCGCTGGTATGATGTAGATATCGGCTATGAAGGTAAAGTACCTGAGCGGAGATTTGGTGGTAAAATTTCAAGGGGGAATAATGCATCTGAAGTTCTCAAGGTGCTCGAACTAAGTAAAGTAAAATTCAGGATAGAAGATAAAAAAATCGTAGTGACATCACAGCCATAAAAAGCCGTCCGGGGATCGAGCCCGAACGGCGGATATGAGCTAACATAATAAAACAACTTTTCGACAATTGTTTCCGATGTGCACGGAGAAATATTTAGTTAACTCAAACAAATCAAAGTTATGTATTTAACTGTTACCAAGTCCCGCTTCTGCGCGGCTGTTTTAAAAATTCCTGTCCAATCAGAGATATCATTAAACAAAACACTGCGAATTATGAAATTAGTCGCCATTTTGCTGCTTGCTGGCTTCATAAAGGTAAGCGCCAAAGGCTATTCACAATTGATTACTGTTTCCGGAAAAAATATTTCATTGGAAACAGTTTTTGAAAAAATTGAGCGACAAACAGAATATGTATTTTTTTATGATGAAGATGGTTTGCAACGAGCCCTGCCGGTAAGTGTTGATGTAAAAAACGCTTCATTAGCTCAAGTGCTTCACCAATGTTTTAAAGATCAGCCCCTTAATTACCATATTGTCGGGAAAACAATTGTGGTTAATAATATTGAGCCCACCCAACTGGAAAAGCTCATTGCGGCTGCACCGGTAGTGCTTATTGAAATTAAAGGAAAAGTAAAAGATGAAAATGGTAATCCACTGTCAGGCGTTTCGGTTTCAATTATTGGTGAAAATGGAGGTGTCAGCACGGATGGCCAGGGAAATTTTTCAATTAATGTTACAGAGGAGGCTGTATTAAGCTTCAGTCATGTGGGCTATAAAACCATTACAGTACCTGTAAAAGGCAAAGTAAGTATCGAAATCACATTAAACTCAGAATTGTCATCTTTGGAAGATGTAGTGGTAACAGCTTTTGGAATTCAACGCCAATCACGAACGCTTACTTATGCGACACAAAAAGTAGACGGAGACAAACTCAACGAAGTGAAGAGTGGCAATATTGCTAATTCACTTAGTGGAAAGGTGGCCGGAATGGTGGTTACCTCAAACGCTTATGGGCCTGGAAGCTCAGCAAAGATATTGCTGCGCGGTAACCGGTCTATTGCCGGCGATAACGGCGCACTTATCGTTGTGGATGGAGCGATTATCGATAATTCGAGCGGCTATAACCGATACGGGTATAACAGTAATGTATCAAATAGCTCAGATGGCATCTCCAGCATTAACCCAGACGACGTCGAAAGTATCAATGTGCTGAAAGGCTCTGCCGCAACCGCTTTATACGGCACAACGGGGGCCAATGGAGTTGTTTTAATCACCACAAAAAAAGGTAAGTCGGGCAAATTGTCAGTTAACGTCAACTCGGGAGTTACCTATGATAATCCATTGCTGTCACCTGAGGTACAAAATGAATTCGGACAGGGGAATGGGGGAGTATTCGGCTCTAATTCACCTGCAAGCTGGGGACCGAAAATAACCGGGCAACAGGTTACCGATTGGACAGGTAACCAAACCACTCTCACCGCCCAGACTGATAACCTTAAAGGGTTTTTCAGAAATGCATTAAGTTTAAACAATTCAATCGCCTTCAGCGGAGGGACAGATATCACACAGACTTATTTTTCTTACGCTAATGTTTATTCTGAAGGAGTGGTTCCCGAAAACAACCTAAACAGACATACAGTTAATCTCCGCATCACCTCTAAGGTAGGGAAGCGTTTTTCAACCGATGTTAAGGCAACTTTTGTACATCAAGATATATTCGACAAACCCGGTGTGGTCGGTGCTGGTTCGGCTCCGATGAATATTTATAAGATTCCCCGTACTGTTCGCCTGGGAGACGTAAAGAACTATCAAACAGTCGATAGCACGGGTGCTATCAGGCCTAACTACTGGTACACCTCAGCAATGTTTGGAAATCCATATTGGACAGTCTATAATACGCACACCAATGAGAGGAGAGATCGGATTACCGGGTTGATTTCCGGAAAGTATCAGATCACCGAATGGCTGAATGTAAAAGCAGTAGTTTCGCTGGACTTGGTTAACGATAAAGGGAGTGGCGAATCCGATGCTAACACAGTAGGCGCTGCAGGTAGCAATAACGGTTCGTTTGGCTATGGTCTTTCCAGGCTAGTGCAAAGGAACGTTGACTTGCTGGTTTCCGGCCAAAACCGTTTATCCGGAAGTATCAAAATCAGTTATAACATTGGCGGTACAGTGTTAGATACCAGAGGAGATTTTACCAATATCAGTGTGAGAGGACTGATAGTTCCTAACAGGTTCAACTTGGCATTTGCTACACAAACACAGCAATTTAATTCTAATGCAGTTACTCACGTGCAACGACAGGCGATATTCGGTACCGCCCAATTATCTTTCAAAGACTACTTATACTTAGATGGCACGGCAAGGCAGGAATATTTTTCTACTCTACCCTCGCCATATAACTCTTTTTATCCATCAATTGGCCTTAGCGCCATTTTATCTGATATAATTAAAATGCCTTCTATCGTGGACTATGCCAAAGTAAGAGTGGGATATGCCAAAACTGGTGGCGGCGGCCCGGGATATCTGAACAAACAAACGTACACGATCTATCCCAACGGTATCCAAAGGGATGTTGTTTCTCCTTTCCCGGATCTGAAGCCTGAATTGACTACGGGACTGGAAGGGGGAACAGAATGGAGGTTCTTCGGAGACAGGCTAAACATTGACCTTACGTTATACAAATCCAATACTACAAACCAATTGCTAAGAGTGCCCACGCCACCTGCTACCGGGTTCGCCTCGCAATATATCAATGCTGGTGATATCCAGAACACAGGCGTGGAAGTGGTGCTAAACGTAGCCCCTCTTAAAAGGACTCTGACCTGGAATATGGGCGTGAACTTTGCAAAGAACGAAAGTAAAGTAATAAGTGTATTGCCTGGGATTGATCAAGTGGACCTGGATGTAAATTTCCCTGATTTTATGGTACCGGTGGTGAAAGTGGGCGGGGCTTTTGGAGACATATACGCGTATGGATGGAAACGAAATGCCTCAGGAGAGTATATAGTTACTGATAATGGCAGACCGCAAAGAACCGATGATCGTATCAAGATTGGCAATTACAACCCGGATTTTACGCTTGGCATCAACAATTCCTTTACTTACAGAAATTTTGTGTTTAATTTCCTGATTGACGGACGTTTCGGAGGCGAAATGGTATCTGCCAGCGATGCAGTGATGGCGGCCGATGGAACGCCTATTTACACAAGTTCTCACCGCGAGCCAGATAGCTGGGTCTTGCCGGCCGTACTTGAAAACGGCTCCAAAAACACCACACCGATAAATGCCGAGACCTTCTGGACCACTGTGTCAGGCGGTCGCAATGCCTGGTCAGAGGAATTTATATATGACGCAACCAACGTACGGCTAAGAGAATTGGCTATAGGATATAAGTTCAACAAGCTTCGGTTTTTATTTATTAAAGACGCCAAACTCTCTCTTGTAGCGAGGAATTTATTCTTTTTCTATAGAGGATACGCAAAAATAGATTTGCCTGGAATAGCAAAACGTAAGGCAAATTTTGATTCGGAAATAAACCTCTACAACAGCAATCTGCAGGGACTTGAATACGGCACCCTCCCCCCTACACGTAGCATTGGCCTCAATTTAAAATTATCATTATAAAAAATTATTGGGTATGAAAAAGCTTTTAAAAATAAATCTATTGAAACCAGGATCCATCCTTCTTTTATGGTTTATGACCATGTCTTCGGGGTGTACAAAAAAGTTCGACGAATTTAACACGGATCAGTCTAAACTGCTTGATCTGACTTCGACAGAATTTCCCCGTTTGTTTTCGAGAGCGCAGGCCGCGTCTTCATTTATTAACTGGCGCTACCAGTATGGGGAGAACTTCTTCGCAGATCTTTACTCCCAGTATTTCTTTATCACGGAAACGTATATACCAAACGATCGGTATATCTATTCAAGCAGCGACTTAGAGATAGCATGGAAAGTTGTATATACGGAAGTGGTGCCACAATTAAAAACCTTACTGCAGGAAACAGGCCCGGCATCTGCAGAAAATGCCCTGGCAAAGATCTGGTGGGTATGGACCTTTCTCAGGACCACAGACTATTATGGGCCAATTCCTTATTTTAATGCAGGAGATCGCGTAGATAAAGTGGAATATGATTCCCAGCAAAAAATATACGAAGATTTCTTTGTCAAACTTAAAGAAACGGACGCAGCATTAAAAGCCAATACCGGAGAAACTCCCTTCGGAAATTTTGACCTGGTTTATCGGGGAGATGTGAGCAAATGGATAAAATTTGGCAATACGTTGCGTTTAAGAATTGCCCTTCGTATGTCAAAAGTGGATCCTGACAAGGCAAAAGCTGAAGCCGAATTGGCTTTATCGGCTGGTGTAATGACGGATATTGCCGATGATGCCCTGATGGCGAAAACACCGCCGGTAGGAGATGATTATGGCGGGATATCTTCCATTGCTGTATGGAATGAATTCCGGATGAGCGCATCAATGGAATCTGTGTTGAAAGGATACAACGATCCAAGGATCGGTATCTATTTTCAACAGGCAAGTGGCACCAATAACTATGATGGCGGAAGAAATGGTATGTATACGTCGGAACAATTGATAGACGAGAATAAGGCAGACAATAACTCGAATGTCGGTACACGCTGGGTTACAGGCAGCGGAGCCAACTGGAAAAGCGTGCCTGCGCCGCAGAATATCATGCATACGGCGGAAGCTTTTTTCCTTCGGGCGGAAGGCGCATTGAATGGATGGAATATGGGTGGTACTGCAGAGGAATTATATAATAAAGGTATTGAAGCTTCTATGAGGCAATGGGGTATCACTGATGCGGCAGCGATTACTGTTTATGTCAATAGCGCTGCCACTCCAATAGCTCCGGGAGATTATTTCAACTCTCCTGCGATGAATGATTATCCTGTTAAATGGAGCAGCGACCCGGTTATGCAACGCAAGCAGCTGGCGCAGCAAAAATGGCTTGCCTTGTACCCAGACGGAATGGAAGCATGGGCTGACCAAAGAAGAACTGGAATTCAACAAATTTACCCCATATTGCATTCAGACAATGCAGATATTCCGCAGGGGCAATTTATCCGAAGGTTACCATTTCTTGATTTAGAGAAGCAGACCAACAGCACAGGTGTAGAAGTTGGTAAATCCCTGCTTGGCGGACCTGACAAGCCATTAACGCCATTGTGGTGGGATAAAAATTAAAGTGTACCGGCGACAATGCGGCGGGGTCGATAAATGCCGTCCTTTCAGCGGGTTGTAATAGATCGTATATAGTAAGAATAGCTTACAAGGAGCTGTATTGAATTCTTTTTCAGAAATGGTAATGTTTGCTTTTTCGTGAATTGCTAAAGGAAGACATTGCTAATGTAATATTGAAGTTCTATGCAGTTTTTTATAATTGTGATCAATAAGGTTAATTGAATCTTTTTCATCCTTTCGACATATTAGCCTAACTATATTAGTTCATTTATGTGATATGCGATACAGTTCAATATTTAAGGAATCAATTAGGCTGGTCCCCGTTTTCTGGATAGTATCATTTTTTTGTCCTTTTTGTTATTCCTGTAAAAGCAATAACTTCTCGTTATTTACCCACCTTGACGAAAACACCACGGGAATAAATTTTCAAAACTTGTTTTTGAATGATGGGCCATTAAATATGGACAACTATATTTATTTCTATAATGGCGGTGGTGTTGCTATCGGTGACATTAACAATGACGGACTGCAGGATATTCTATTCACAGGAAATATGGTCAGAAACCGGCTGTTTTTAAATAAAGGAAATTTTGAATTTGAAGATATAACAACGGGCAGCGGTGTTTCCGAAAAACAGGGATGGTGCACGGGAGCAACCATGCTAGATATCAATGGAGATGGGCATTTAGATATCTATATTTGCCGCAGCGCGGATGGAAACCCACAGCGCCGCGAAAATTTACTGTTTATAAACAATGGTGATTTGACCTTTTCTGAAAAAGCCAGGCAATACGGCCTTGCAGACCAGGGATATTCTACCCAGTCAGCATTTTTTGATTATGATAAAGACGGGGACCTTGATTGCTTTATTCTTAATCATTCTTTGCAGCAATATGCATCCGGGGTACAGGAAAAGCCTGAACTGCGCAAAATACGGAATGCTGATTATGCAAGTAAATTATATCGTAATGATAATGGTCATTTTCTCGACGTAACTGAATCATCAGGCGTTACTTCCAATGTGCTGACCTTCGGTTTGGGAGTTACCATATCAGATCTCAATAATGATGGGTGGCCCGACATATATCAATCCAACGATTTTAGTGAGCCGGATTATCTTTTCATAAATAACCGTAACGGGACATTTACTGAACAACTTTCAAAATGCCTGGATGAGACCTCACTCTTTTCAATGGGCACTGATGCTGCCGATTACAATAATGATGGCCTCTTGGACCTTGTGACGCTTGACATGCTGGGTGAAGATAATAGAACGCAAAAAATGCACAGTGGAGCCGAGAACTTCGATAAATTTCAATTTCTTTTTAGCCAGGGTTTTTATTACCAGTATAGCCGCAATATGTTGCAGAAAAACAACGGAGATGGCACTTTCAGTGAAGTTGGGCAATTGGCCGGAATTTCTAATACAGATTGGAGTTGGTCGGCGCTCTTTGGCGATTATGACAATGATGGCAATAAAGACTTGTTTGTGACGAATGGATACGTTAAGGATCATACAGATATGGATTTTCTAAAATATTCCATGGACAGGCTTGTCCGTTCCATGAATAAAGAAGCTGTTGATCCTATTCCGGAATACATAAGAAGAATGCCGCCTCTTCAGATTGCTAATTATATATTTCAAAATAACGGTAACGAAACATTTACAAAAAGAACCAAAGAGTGGGGGTTCACACAGCGTGGTGTGTCTTCCGGCGCAGCATATGCTGATCTGGATAACGATGGTGATCTTGATCTTGTAATAAATAATTCAAATGATTACGCAGGCATCTATAAGAACAATGCAGTAGGCAGGCTAAAAAATAATTTCCTTCGTATTCATCTTATAGGAAATGCAGCAAACGAAAGAGGGATAGGTGCAAAGGTCAAAATTTTTTGCAAGGGACAGGAATATTACCAGGAACAATCTCCCGTTCGGGGGTTTCAATCATCATCAGATCCCGTATTGAATTTTGGCGTCGGCAAAAACAATATGATAGATTCGGTATTGGTGATCTGGCCGGATGAGAAATTTCAGAAACTTAATAATGTAAAGCCAAATCAAACATTAACCTTAAGACTTACCGATGCAGGTGGAAAATGGGCGTATGATACGGTTTATAATGTGAGTCAATCTCTTTTTCAACAAACCAATTTGACGAATGTAGCGCATCATGAAAATAACTTCAGCGATTTTACCGTACAGACTTTATTACCAAATTTTTTATCCCGACAAGGGCCTTGTATAGAAATAGCGGATATAAACAAAGATGGGCTGGAAGATTTTTTTATAAGTGGAGCAAAGGACCAGGCTTCGCAGATATTCCTTCAGAATGCAAAGGGAACATTTACCAACAAGCCGGAAGGAGCAATATCTGGCGATGCTAAAAGCGAAGATGTTGCCGCGGCTTTTTTTGACGCAGATAATGATGGTGACAAAGATTTGTATATAGCTGGAGGGGGCCTGGAATTTCCTAAGAACGATGTAGCCTACCAGGACAGACTTTATATAAATGATGGGAAGGGCAATTTTACTAAAAAGGAAAATGCATTGCCTCAAATGCTTGCCAGTAAGGGCTGTGTAAAAGCCGCGGATATAGATGGCGATGGAGATATGGATTTATTTGTGGGTGGCCGGGTAGTGCCGGGTAAATATCCAACTGCTCCTGAAAGTTATATTTTGATCAATGATGGTAAAGGAAATTTTAAAGATGTCATTTCAGATATATGCCCGGCGTTACAACATATTGGCATGGTGACGGATGCATTGTGGCTCGATCTAAACCATGATAAACAACCTGACCTTATTGTTGTTGGGGAGTGGATGTCAATAAAAGTTTTTATTAATCAAAATGGAAAGCTCATAGATCAGTCATCTTCATATATTCATTTTGCAAGTACCGGTTGGTGGAATAGAATCTATGCTGATGATATGGATGGCGACGGCGACCTTGGCCTAATCATTGGAAACTGGGGATTGAATACACAACTTCATGTAAGTGAAAAAGAACCCATGACTATTTATTACAAAGATTTTGACGGTAATGGTACAATAGATCCTGTCCTTTGTTATTATATTGAAGGAGTTTCTTATCCATATAATTCACGGGATGATTTAACTGAGCAAATTCCGGCATTAAAGAAAAAATTTCTTGAATATGCGCCCTATGCCGTTGCCACAATCCATGATATGTTTACTAGTGAAGAGCTAAGGGATGCGGCTATTTTGAAAGCGGAAAACATGCAGACCGTTTATCTTGAAAACCAAGGTAGCAAAGGTTTTTTGTTGCATACCTTACCGTTAGAGGCAGAGTATTCTCCCGTATATGGAATTGCCACTGCAGATGTTAATGGCGATGGGGCAAAAGACATTTTACTAACAGGCAACAATACCTGGACGAGAATAAAATTTGGCCGTTACAGTGCCAATCATGGAGTCATACTTCTGGGCAATGGGAAAGGAGATTTTGCTTACGCTACTCAAACTGAAGGTGGTCTAAATATCCGTGGAAATGTAAGAAGCCTTCATTTAATTAAAACGGGCAAATCTCAAAATATTATTGCCGGTATTAATGACAGTAGCGCAGTAATGCTGACGGTGAAATAATTTAAAAGAATTACGATGTTTAATACAAATAGTAAATGTTACTTTTTTGAAACGAGTTAAAATTTTTAATGATGAAACTGTCCAATAATCGAAGAGAATTTCTCAGGACAGCTGCTTTGGCAGGATTTGGTGTTGGCATAGGTGGCTCTGTTTTCGGTGAAATTTTCAATGATCCCTCCTCCGATCTATATCCCTTCCTGCCAACCGCACGGGTTGGCATGATCGGCCTTGATACTTCCCATTGTGAAGCGTTTGCCAAAGTGTTGAATGACCCGGATGCAGGGCCCGACGTTGCTGGTTTTCGTATCGTTGCGGCTTATCCGCAGGGGAGTAGAGATATTGAATCCAGTGCCAGCAGGATTCCAAAGATCACCGAGGAAATGAAAAAATACGGTGTACAGATTGTTGGATCTATAGCGGATTTGCTTAAACAGGTTGATGTTGTTCTTCTTGAGACCAATGATGGCCGATTGCATTATGAACAGGCTATGCCTGTGCTCAAAGCAGGAAAAAGGTTGTTCATTGATAAACCTATCGCCAGCTCACTTGCTGATGCTGTTGCTATTTTCAAAGCGGCTAAAGAATATAACGTGCCCGTCTTTTCCAGTTCTTCCCTTCGCTTTGCGCCGGTAATACAGGATATTGCTAAAGGAAAAACCGTTGGAGAAGTGACAAGCCTGGATGTTTATACTCCCTGCACTATCGAGAAAACACATCCTGATCTTTTCTGGTACGGCATCCATGGCATTGAAGCGATTTACACGATCATGGGACGGGGTTGTAGACAAGTGATAAGGGTGCACCAGGATGACACTGACCTCGTTGTAGGGACCTGGCAAGATGGGCGCATTGCTACATTTAGGGGCACCAGAAATCGTAAACATGATTATGGCGGAACTGCCTTCGGCAAAACAGCAACCGGCGCGTTTTCAGAGGATGGAGACTACGAGCTATTATTAAGAGAGATAGTAAAATTTTTCAAAACCGGTAATCCTCCAGTCTCTGCTGAGGATACGATTGAAATATGCGCTTTCATGGAAGCCGCTGATGAAAGTAAACGCCTGGGAGGAGTTCCGGTAGAATTAGAACATATCTTAAAGAAGGTAACGTAAAGAACTGTGGGGGTGATGCCTCATTATTTTATTAAGAATCCATTATGAACCGAAGAAATTTTATTCAAAATACCGGTCTTCTCTTACCCCTTTCAGGAGCCGACATTTCCTGGATAGCTTCCTCCATGTCTTCACAATCCTTTAAAACTATTAGGATCAGCAAAGCCGATGCCGTTGTTGAAAAAGAACCGCTTTCGAAACCTTTTGGCTTCAAAGGCGGGTACCTGACAGAATTATGGCAGAGCGGAGTGAAACTGGAAAGTAAGCGCGGTTCATCTTCTATCGGACTTGGCACTCAAAGTGTACTTTGGTCAGACTCAGGAGTTTTTTCAAGCCATTCTGAAGCGGAAGGAAATTCGCTCATGTTCATGCTTACCCAAAAAGCACTGGACATCGTGAAAGGACGAAGTTTTCAGGATCCTGTCACCTTGCTTGATTCTATTCTCGAAGAGGTATACGACTACGGAAAAAAAATTACAGGTAAAGAAAACCTCAGGAAAACATTTGCGTTAAATGCACTGGTGCCTGTGGATAATGCTGTATGGTTGTTATATGCGCGTGAAAATGGCATTAGTTCTTTCGATGAGATGATTCCCGCATTATACCGAAAGGGGCTTTCCACCAAACATCGTAAGATTGCTTACATTCCCCTGATCTCTTATAACGTTTCTGTTGAGGAATTAACACACCCAACTCAAAAGGATAGATCCTTTTTCATCAAAATAAAATTGGGCCAACCCGGCACACAGGAAGAAATGCTGGAAAAAGACAAAGCGAATCTTACACGGATTCATGGGGCCGTCGGAGAATTTAAGACTCCATATACCAACTCAGGAAAATTGCTCTATTATTTTGATGCAAACGGACGCTATGAAAGCAAGGAAACTTTAAAGGAATTCATCAGTCACGCAAAAAGTATAGGTGCATTTGATCAAATCGCCATTCTTGAAGAACCTTTTCCCGAAGAATTTGATACAGATGTTTCGGACCTCGGTGTTCGTATTTGTGCCGATGAAAGCGCACATACGGATACAGATGTATTGAACCGCATTCAACAAGGTTATTCCGCTATTGCACTCAAACCCATAGCAAAAACACTGAGCATAACCCTGAAGATGATTAAGACAGCTTATGAGAATGGCATACCCTGTTTCTGCGCAGACCTCACTGTAAATCCTGTGCTGGTGGAATGGAACAGGAATATCGCTGCACGGCTTCAACCCTTTCCTGGTCTTAAAACAGGTTTACTTGAAACCAATGGAGCACAGAATTATAAGCATTGGGAGGCATTAAGTTCTTATAATCCTGCCAACGGTCAATCCTGGATGAAAATCAACCAGGGCGTTTTTGAACTGGACCAGGATTATTACAAAAACAGCGGTGGAATTTTTTCAAGATCGCCGCATTATGAAGATTTGTTTCATTTAACACAGATAAAAAAATAGATACCATGAATAATAATCGAAGGAACTTTATTAAAAATACCATAAAAGGGGCAGCAGTCGTTTCGATCGGTGGAGTAAGCCACTCTTTTTCTGCAAAAAGCTATGCTGCTATTATGGGTGCAAATGAAAGAATAAAGGTAGGCATGATGGGCGTAAATAGCCGTGGGCTCGCTCTTTCAATAAATTTTGCACGGCAGAAAAATGCAGAGGTGATTTCAGTTTCCGATGTAGATTTACGTGCAGCCACCACGTGCATGTCAGAAGTTGAGAAAGTTCAAAAAGGCTTGCCTCTTGCCATACCTGATTTCAGAAAAGCGCTTGAACAAAAAGATATGGATGTATTTGTAATTGCGGCTCCCGATCATTGGCATGTACCCGCAGCCATTCTTGCCACTAAAGCAGGAAAGCATGTATATCTTGAAAAGCCTTGCAGCCATAATCCGTATGAAGGTGAGCTAATCGTTAAAGCAGTGCAGAAATATAAAAATGTGATGCAGATGGGAAACCAACGCCGCTCCTGGCCGAATGTCGCGGCCGCAATCGCTGAGTTGCATGGTGGAATAATTGGCAGACCCTACTTTGCAAAGACATGGTACACCAATAACCGCCCATCAATTGGCCAGGGAAAAGAAACTGCGGTTCCCACATGGCTGAATTATGATCTCTGGCAGGGACCTGCACCACGCCAACCTTATAAAGATAATGTTATTCATTACAACTGGCATTGGTTCTGGAACTGGGGTACAGGCGAAGCGCTGAACAATGGCGTGCACATGATCGACCTCGCCCGCTGGGGATTGAATGTTGAGTTTCCAACCCGCGTTACATCTGCAGGTGGCCGTTACCGTTACCAGGACGATTGGCAAACTCCCGACACACAGGTGATCACTCTTGAATTCAATAACAATTGCTCCATTGCCTGGGAAGGTCGTAGTTGCAATGGACGTAGTATAGAGGGGGCCGGTGTTGGTGTTATTTTTTATGGTGAAACAGGATCGCTGCTGATAGACGGAAACGGATATACAATTTATGATCTTGGGAATAAAACCATTAAAGAGGTAAAGGATGAAGCAATAGATGCCAGAAATTTATCCAATCCTGCGGAAGACCTTGATGCCTTGCACATACAGGATTTTTTCTCGGGAATCCGCAAGGGCACTAAACTACGCTCCGATATAGCAGGGGGCCATAAAAGTACACTTCTTTGCCAGTTGGGAAATATAGCCCTTCGTTCGGGAAACAGTCTAAGAACCGATCCTTCAAATGGTCATATTATCAGTGATCCTGTTGCGCAGAAATATTGGAAACGTCAATACCAGCCGGGATGGGAGCCCTTGATATAACTTAATTACATAGGGCAATCAAAGTAGCCAATTAGCAAACAGTCGTATCGTTAGTTTAAAAATTTAAATAGTTGTTGGCAATTGATGCTTTATTGACAACTTTATCCCTGGCCATCCCGTGTGGATATTCATTTAATATGCGGGCAGATAATCGGGTCAATGGGTAAATTACTTTTGAAAACATCTTGCGAAGAAATGATCAAAGGGTCTAGATTAGATATGCCGGTATACATATAAGAAAGATTAGGTGGCTAAATATTACACCATTAATCAATCGCTTCAAATCTCGTTGATAATAAAAAAACTTTATGAAATATTTTTATGCGTGGCTTGTATCTATAATTGTGGCCTTTCCCTGCCTTTCGCAATCAATAAATACTGATTCCGCGTGGGTCAGGAAGAATTACTATAAGAAGGAAGTGTACATCACTATGCGCGATGGAATTCGCCTGTTCACATCGATGTATATCCCAAAAGACAGCGTTGAAAAGCATCCGATATTATTAACCAGGACGCCTTTTTCATGTTGGCCCTATGGTGAGCGTTTCGACGATTTCTGGAATAATCATTTGCTAGCCTATCTCCATGAGAAATATATAATAGTATACCAGGATGTCAGGGGAAAGTTTATGAGTGAAGGTTTGTTTGAAGATGTGCGGCCATATATCCACCATAAAAAATCTGCCAGTGAAACGGATGAGTCAACAGATGCGTTTG
Organism: Chitinophagaceae bacterium; assembly: GCA_046593045.1. GTDB lineage: Bacteria > Bacteroidota > Bacteroidia > Chitinophagales > Chitinophagaceae > Ginsengibacter. Next base: position 25,250 of record JBKJRY010000347.1, read on the forward strand.
ATACTGTTGACTGGCTTGTGAAAAATCTTTTCAGCAATGGGAAAGTAGGTATATCCGGAGTTTCCTATAATGGCTTTTATGCTTCGCAGGCTTTGATCAGCGGACATCCCGCTATCCTGGCGGTGAGTCCGCAGGCCCCGGTCACTGACTGGTTTATGGGCGATGATTTCCATCGCAATGGTTCGCTGGCTTTGATAGATGCATTTGGATTTTCCACCCGGGGTTTCGGAAGCCCGAGGCCAACCCATACGACCGAAAGGGCCAATGCTTCTTACACTCCGCCAGCTATTGACGCTTACGATTTTTTTCTTCGCACAGGAGCATTGCCGAACTTCACCAAACTCACCGGCGACAGCCTCGCTTTCTGGAAGCAAATGATGCTGCATTCTGACTACGACTCATGGTGGAAGGCAAGGGATGCAAGAACATCTCTCTTTAATATCAAACCCGCTGTACTGGTGGTGGGCGGCCTTTTCGATGCGGAAGATTTTTACGGAGCATTGAATACTTTCAAAGCGATCGACAAACAGAGCGCCTCAACGAGCAACCGGCTCGTACTCGGGCCCTGGTATCATGGACAATGGGCAAGAGATGAAGGCCGTTCAGTTGGGCTTGTACAATTTGGAAGTAGCACATCCGAATGGTATTTTAAAAATATTGAACTTCCTTTTTTCAACTATTACCTGAAGGGAAAAGGTTCGGTTAATGATATCAGTAAAGCAAATATTTTCTTTTCAGGAGAAAATGTCTGGAAAAAGTTTACGGAATGGCCTCCTGTAGCAGTTGTTGCAAAGCCATTATTTTTTCAACCTAATGGGCAACTATCCTGGGAGAAACCTTCAATAGCTCAATCATTTTCCTCGTATTCCAGCGATCCCTGGAAACCTGTTCCTTATATTGAAGGAAAATATATTCGAAGGATGAAGGAATATATGACAGGCGACCAGCGTTTCGCGTCCGCACGTACAGATGTGTTGGTATTTGAAACGGAAACGTTGAGCGAGGATCTAACGCTGGCGGGTCCGCTTGTCGCCGATCTCAGCGCCAGCATATCCACTTCCGATGCCGATTTTGTAATTAAACTAATCGATGTGTTCCCTGATGATTTTAAATATAGTGATAAGGATGATTATGTGATGGGCGGGTACCAGATGCTGGTTCGCGGCGATGTCATACGGGGGCGTTACCGTAATAGTTTTGAAAAACCTGAGCCATTTATCCCCGGGAAAATTGCAAAAGTAAAATTAACCATGCCCGATATAGCACACACTTTTAAAAAAGGTCATCGTATGATGGTGCAGGTGCAAAGCAGTTGGTTCCCGCTTATCGACCGCAATCCACAACAATTTGTAAATATTTACCAGGCAAAGACTGAGCAGTTTATCAAATCGGATATTCGCATTTATCACGACCGTAACAACAGCAGCAGAATCATCTTGCCGGTGATGGAATAAAAGTTCATTCTTTAAACTATTTTTTTATGTCACTACATGTAAAAACGATGAGTAAGGCCCCATACAATTTTTCGATGACCCAATCTCTTTCTTGTGGGCACAGGAGATATGTTTTTCTTGTCCTTTTTTTTCATTTGATAACGTTACCATTCATTGGCGCATATGCACAATCCGCTATTATCAAGGGTGATCCTTCAATGGATGAACAGGAAAACCTTAACGTTTTTCAACAATGGTTGAAATGGAACAATCCAGGCAGCCTCTTAATAGATAATGTCCGCACCAAGGCTGATGAATTATATGATTTAAGGGATAAACAAACTTCCGCCATCTCTTCTATCGAAGATTGGAAGGCGAGACAACTATCAATAAAATCACAACTCAGGAATATTTTCAGAGGAGTGGAGGTAAGCAGTCCGCTTAACCCAAAAATTACCGGTATCATTAAAAAGGATGGATATAGTATTGAAAAAATCGTTTTCGAATCTTCCCCCGGGTATTACGTTACCGGATGTCTTTATATTCCTGATAAAATAAAAAGTAAAGTACCCGCAGTTCTGCATTTAATGGGGCACGATCAAGAAGCATTCAGAGTAGAATTATACGAGATTATCAATGCTAATCTTGCGCTCAAGGGAATCATTGTATTAACTATAGATCCCCCCGGTCAGGGTGAAATGGTACAGTATTACGACACAGCCAGCAATTTCTCTTCTATTGGATATACAGTTGTAGAACATTGTTATTTCGGCAATCAATGTTTTCTAACGGGTATTTCACCGGCTTTTTATTTTGTGCGGGATGCAATGAGAGCCATTGACTACCTGGTTTCACGAAAGGATGTTGATCCTGACCGGATAGGTCTCACAGGTTTCTCAGGTGGCGGCACCATTACTACTTTCCTGGCGGCACTGGATGAGAGGATAAAGGTGGCTATTCCATGTAGCTGGTCAACAGCATCCAGGCGACAAAATGAAACGAAAGGCACTCAGGACGCAGAGACTGTATTATTAAATGCATTGCCGCAGGGACTAACGCTTCAAGACTTGCTAATCGTTCGGGCTCCAAAGCCCACTTTGATGAACTTCGTATCAAGGGATCAATACCTTTCCATCCAGGGAGCATGGGAAGCTTTTGCCGAAACAAAAAAAATCTATTCAGCGTTTGGCCAGCCTGATTTATTAAATTTTATAGAAGATGACTCTAAACATTGGCTCACTCCGAAAATCCGCAATGGCATCTATTCTTTTTTTCTGAAACATTTTAATTTGGACGTTCCTGCCTCCGAAGTGAAAGTGGATATCTTATCTGAAAAGGAGCTATGGGCAACTCCAACCGGACAGGTTTTCACATCGATTGGTAGTAAGATGGTTTTTGATCTTAATAAAGTTGAAGCAGCAAAACTTGTTGCCAGGCTCGACGGTTCAAGAAAAAATAATAGTAACCACATTGTGCAAGCCACAAAGCAGGCCATGCGGCTTTCAGGCTATTCGGGGATTGCCAACAAACAGTATTCATTATTTTTTAATGGAAGGTATCAGCGCTTACATTATTCCGCTAGTAAATATGCCATTAATCGGGAAGGTCAACATCCTATCCCTATTTTATTGTTTGTTCCTGATGATGCGGTTAAACAACATCAGGCGCTGATTTATTTAAATCCTGAAGGAAAACAAGTCGATGCCAATCCAGGGGGTGAAATAGAGAAGCTGGTGAACAAGGGGTATATAGTAGCCGCGGTAGATGTTTTAGGGACCGGGGAAACAAAGAATAATGCTGTAAGACGTCTTTGTATTGGATATACAGCAGTTCTTGCAGGGACAAGCGTTGTCGGCATCCGGGCGGATGATATCAATTCAGTCGCCGTGTTTTTGAGAAGCCGGCAAGACGTTGATTCGGAAAAAGTTGGTGCTATTGCTATGGGTGAATTGTGTTTGCCACTGATCCATGCGGCTGCTTTTGAAAATTTGTTATCTGGCATTGCGCTCGTTCGTTCTCCCTTGTCTTATCAGTCAATTGCATCGAATCGGTTTTATAAAATCGGGCCCACCATTAAAGATGAACAGAACGGAGGAGATCCTTACGAACTGGATTTTTCATGGGGAGTTGCGGGGGCGCTGACATCTTATGATCTTCCGGATCTCATTGCAGCAATTGCTCCCCGGAAGATCTTAATTTCTGATCCGAGAGATCATCTCTTCAAACCAGCATCATTACAATTGTCAGAAAAGGAAATGTCATTTCCAATATCGGTTTATGCATTGCGTAAAATGCCTGGTAATTTTAAAATAACCGGTAAAGGAGAAATCAGTTCAATGATTGATTGGTGTTTTGAGGAATAACAACATGCCTGAGAAAATTTCCTGGAAAGTGATTGCCAGAATGTGTTCTGTCTGAATTAGAAATATTTTGGTATTTAAAAAAACAAACAAGATTTATGGCATACGGTGTCTTGAAACAACTGTGAAACTAAATGATCATTTATAAATTCGGGTCATCGGCGATGGGAAGATATTCTGTTAATATTATCTACTTTGTCTTCTTCCTTTTTGTACTGGGTAGTCTCTCAATGACGCCACCCGGGAATGTAATTATAAAAAATATCCAGTTATCCGGCCATGCACAGGGAACCACCTGGCACGCCAATTATTTTTACGCAGATAGTGTGGTGACCACAAGACAGGTGGACAGCATACTTGAAGTGATCGACAGTTCACTATCCCTGTATAAACCTTATTCAACAATTGTTGCATTTAATAACAGTACATCAGGAATTAATATAGATAAACATTTCAGGAATGTGATTGAAAAGTCTCTTGATATTTATCAGCAGACCAATGGGCTTTCAGATATAACTGTTGGCCCACTTGTAGAAGCCTGGGGCTTCGGAGTGAATTCCCATTCAAATGTTCCTGACGACTCTGTAATTAAAAGCTTGTTACCATGCGTTGATTCGAAGAATATAAGACTACACAATGATTCGCTGATAAAATCAAAGCCATGTGTAAAGATCGACGTAAACGGCATTGCCCAGGGATACAGTGTAGATGTTATTGCTTCTTTCTTTGAAAGCAATGGCATACAAAATTATCTTATTGAACTAGGTGGTGAATTAAGAGTAAAGGGAAAGAAACAACCGGGGAATATTCCATTCAGTATCGGCATCGAGTCTCCTTCGGGAAATGATTTCAATATACTGCCCATGCAAACAATTATCACCCTTGACAGCGGCGCCATCACTACTTCCGGTATTTACAGGAAGTACCATGAAAGTAAGGGCAAAAAGTTCTCGCACATCATTAATCCTAAAACAGGAAAGAGTGCAGAGAATGAAATGATCAGTGCAACGATATATGCAGCAGATGCCATCACAGCAGATGGATACGACAATGCACTGATGCTGATGGGCGTTGAAAAGGCCTTACAGTTTGTTGAAAACAGGAAAGACCTGGGCGCTTTTCTTATTTATAAAAAAAAGGACGGAACGATTGCAGATACAGCAAGCACGCTTTTCAGGCAATTAATAAACCGCTTTAATACTTCAGAAAAAAATTAATATTATGAAAAGAAGAAATTTCATTGGACAGTCTTCAATTACGTTAGCCGGTCTTTTGCTTCACGACGAACTTCGGGCTCTGTCAAAAAAATTACCGGTAGAGAAAGTAACAGTTGGATTAATCGGTTGTGGAAGCCGGGGAGTAGGTGTGATGCAGATATTGAAAGAATTGCAGGATAAATTCCAGGTTACCGCTGTATGCGACATTCTTGATTTCCGCTTTAAGGAAACGAGAGCGGTCGGCTTCGGCGACTTAAAAGAATATAAAGAATATCGAAAATTGCTTGACGATAAATCCATCCGGGCAGTAGTGATAGCCACTCCTCTCTACCTTCACTACCAGATGGCTGCCGATGCACTGAAAGCCGGTAAGCACGTGTACCTCGAAAAAACAATGACCTATAACATCCAGGAATCAGTTGACCTGGTTGCTTTAGCAAAATCATATTCAAAACAGTTACTCCAGGTTGGCCACCAGTTGCCATATATGCCCTTGTACGGGAAGGTGAAGCAAATGATCGATGATGAATACCTGGGTAAAATTACACAGGTCGAATGCCGCTACGACAGGCATGATGACTGGAGAAGGCGTGTTCCGGATCCTTCACTCGAAAAACTCATCAACTGGAGAATGTATAAGGCTTATTCGGGCGGGCTTACTGCTGAGCTTCTGTCTCACCAGATGCAGTTCATCAACTGGGCACTTGACACTCACCCCGACGAAGTATTTTCAACCGGGGGTATTGACTTTTATAAAGATGGTAGGGAAACTTATGACAATGTGCAGATAATGCTGAGGTATAACCAGAAAGGTGTTGTCGGAAACTTTGGGAGCACATTGGCTAATGAACGGGAAGGATTTATTTTTAAGATAAAAGGCTCAAAAGGCGCTGTTGAATTATTAAACGATGATGGGATTTTCTATCCTGAGGAGGAAACAAAAAAAGAACTGCAAACTGTTGATGGTGTTGCTGGCGCTACAAAAATAGAATGGAGAAAGGATGGCGGACTCCCCATCTTTAACGAACCTATGAAGGATGCTACCTGGTATGCCTTTTCCGATTTCCATGAATGCATTACAGAAAATAAAAAGCCTATGATTGATGTTGCACAAGGCGGGAAAGCGGCGGTAACTGTTCACCTCGCCAACAATGCATTATATACGCATACAATGCAGCAATGGAAGCCGCAGTATAATTTTTAAATGAGAGCAATCACTGGGGGTGGCCCTATGTTTAACATGGCTTTGTCTTTAATAACTTGTATCTATTTGTTTGGAACGCCATTGCCCCGGGTTACTGTTGTCGTAAAAATGTGGTGAGCCAAATGAAATGTCACCCTCCCTTGTAAGCCTATGTTTTGGAATCATATAATTTTTTGTAACCGGAAAGAAATAATGATTTTGGAGCAAACGTTGTCAAAGACATTAAATGATCTAAATCGAATTGGTCGCAAGCGAATTGATATTTTTTGATATTAATTGCTTTGATAAAATCAAAAAAGCCCGTAAACACTGAGTTATACGAGCTTTTAATTTTAGAAGAAATTACTTTTGTCGGGATGACAAGATTCGAACTTGCGACCCCACGCCCCCCAGACGTGTGCGCTACCGGGCTGCGCTACATCCCGAAAAATGCAAATCTATTGAAATTTTTATTGAAGATTTCTATAAACTCAGCTGGTTTACCAACGGCTATCTTACTCAGCTTTTTTCCGTATATCTTTGCTCCTCGAAAAATATTTGCATAATTAAGGATATTAAGAAAGATAGATGCCAAAAAAATTTCAAGCAGAATATTTACCATACTCCCAGGCAGGAAACTTTTCAAAAATCGTATTAGATTATATTGCTGATGTAGATGAGATAAAAAGTTTTTATAGCCATACTGCAAACCTGGATGGGATCAAAGCATCCATTGCTCAAAGAAAAAAAATTACAACTGACAGGCAATTGCTGGTTGAACAACTAAGAAAGCAATACCAACATATCCATGACGCTAATATTGCCAAAGCAAATATTGATCTGCTCTCTGATGAGAATACGTTTACCATTTGCACTGCGCACCAGCCGAATATTTTTACGGGACATTTATATTTTCTATATAAGATATTTCATACAATAAAACTGGCGGAGCAGTTAAAAAAACAATTACCGGGAAACCACTTTGTCCCGGTTTTTTTTGTGGGTAGCGAAGATGCGGACCTGGAGGAACTCGATCATGTAGTGGTTGATGGTAATGAATTTAAATGGGAAACCAACCAGCGGGGTGCGGTGGGAAGAATGAAAGTGGACGATAATTTAATTAAACTTATCGATGCAATTTCAGGGAGAATTTCCGTTGAAAAATATGGGAATGAAATTATTCAGACTTTAAAAGAATGCTTTAAGAAAAACACAACTATTGAGCACGCGACTTTTTTGCTGGTACATGAACTTTTTAAATCCTATGGGCTGATAGTTTTATTGCCAGATAATGGCGCTTTCAAAAAAGCAATGCTACCTGTTTTTGAAGAAGACCTTTTTAATAATATCCCTTCAGATATTGTAATTAAGACTTTTGAACGCCTATCCGCGAATTATAAAGTGCAGGCTCATCCCAGGGAAATTAATTTATTTTATTTGAAAGATAATATCCGCAACAGGATCGTATCGGTAAAGGATCACTTTGTTGTACACAATACTGATATCGTTTTTACAAAAGATGAATTAAAAAAAGAACTGGAACAGTTTCCTGACCGCTTTAGTCCGAACGTAATATTGAGAGGACTTTACCAGGAACTAATCTTGCCGAATATAGCTTTCATTGGCGGTGGCGGTGAACTTGCATATTGGCTTGAGTTAAAAGATTTGTTTAACCATTACAAGGTTCCGTATCCTGTTTTAATCTTAAGAAATTCATTTCTGTTAGTAGAGGAGAAGTATGAAAAATTAATGAAAAAATTGAATGTAGATTCTGCCGGTTTATTCATGGGAGAAGAAAATAGGTTAAATGAAATTGTGCGGAAGCAAAGTAAAAACTCTATGCGGCTGGACAATGAAATGTTACAATTAAAAAAAGTTTATACGGAAATAAAAGAAACAGCAAACCAAATAGATACTACTCTTTATCACCATACGGAAGCGTTGGAGGCAAAGGCCTTGAAATCCTTGTCATCCCTTGAAAAGAAAATGTTTCGGGCAGAAAAAAGAAAATTTAGCGACACCAAAAATCAGCTTTCAAAAATTTTCGTTTCATTATTTCCAGGCGGCAATTTGCAGGAACGTACTGAAAACTTTATGCTGTATTATTCAAAATGGGGAGTCGAATTTTTAGATGCGCTTTATGAAAATTCATTGACCTTTGAGCAGGAGTTTTGCGTGATGGTTGAAAGTGCATTGAATGAAAAGTCCCACGCAAATAATAATAAGAGGTAAACCGGAAAAAAATGGAAGTTTGAATTATCAGCAATGGATAATGTCAATGAAGTTTTAATCAAAGAATTTTTTACGTCTTTATTCCGGGTCTTTGTACCAAGTAAAAAAAATTAAAAATTTTCTTCTTCCATCCTAATCGCTTTCTTCTCTACCTCGTCTTTCATTTCATTTTTAAAATCAACGAGCTTTTGTACAAGTATATCATCCGCGGTAGCCAGGATTTGCACTGCTAATATTCCTGCATTCTTTGCTGCGTTCAGGGCAACTGTTGCTACCGGAACACCATTAGGCATTTGCAATATTGATAACACGGAATCCCAGCCATCAATAGAATTTGACGATTTTATAGGAACACCTATAACGGGTAATGTGGTAAGTGAAGCAACCATGCCAGGCAAATGTGCGGCTCCGCCGGCTCCGGCTATAATCACTTTTAACCCCCGGTCATGTGCATTGGTAGCATATTCCATCATTCGCATAGGAGTGCGATGTGCTGACACAATCGTTATTTCATAAGCTACATCAAATTTTTTCAAAATATCCGTAGCAGCTTCCATTACTTTTAAGTCACTATCGCTGCCCATTATGATTCCTATAGAAGGAGTATTATTTTTTGCCATTATTATGTGTTTGGAATATTAAAGATAGTGTACTGCTAAAGATTGGCAATATCACCCGTAAGTAATGCTACCTGAGCCTCAGCAAGTTTTGCCTGGTAAAGAGCATTATACAGCCGGTTCTTCGCATCGTTAAAGCTTATTTGAATTTGTCGTAACTCAATGGAAGTAATATTTAATTTCTTAAATCGTTCCGTGGCGATAAAAATATTTTCCGTAGCGAGTTGAAGATTACTCTTTTCCAGCCGTACAATTTTGAGTGAATTATTATAATTTATGAAAGCATTGGTTAATGCCGTTTGTATATTCCTTCTTGTTTCTTCTATGGCGATGTGCTGATTTTCTATTTGTATATCGGCTATGGTTAGTTGTTTTTTTGCGAGACCTCCGCTAAATAAAGGAACGACCACACCCACAGATCCTGATGGGCCATATGTCTGATTAAATAAAGTAAAACCAGCGCCGTTAAGGTTCCTGGCGAAATTATAAAATCCGTTTAGTGTCACAGCCGGGAACATTTGCGCCTTCAACTCGTTCTTTGATTCAAACAAAATAGTAAGTTCACTGTTCGCAAGCAATATATCGGGATTTTGTTTTTCAATCTTGCTTTGCGCATCTTCCATTAGCGGTAGTGGATTCACTATGATGGAATCTATTACCCGGTATGTTGTATCAGGCATCTTGCCGAGAATATTGTTAAGAGATGTCTTAGCTATTGCCAACGAATTTTGTAATGACAGGAGAATAGAATTTTGTTCATTCAAATCAACTTGCGCCTCAAGTACTTCATATTTGGCGCCTGTTCCAATTTCGAAGCGGCGCTGGGCAAGAAACAAGCGATCTTTGTACAGCCCTATTTGTTCGAGGGTTGATGTAAGTTGTTCATTCAGGGTTACCACGTTGTAATAAGATGAAACGACATTATAAACCGTTTCATTGAGGTTTTTTCTAAATGCATATTCTCCGTTCCTTTCAAGTTCCTCCAACCTTCTCTTGGTCGCAAACATTTTAAAGCCATCAAATACGCGCCAGTTTACTGCTACTCCTGCATTAAAATTTTGAGTGGAAGTGCCGTTTTTATTGGTCACCGTTCCATTGCTTAATTTTTGCTGAAGATTATTAATACCGACCGCTTTATTTGCTGTTGCGCTTATTAAGGGAACTGCGCCTGCGTTAGCCCAGTTATTATTTATTTTACCAATTTCAATATTGTTTTTGCTAATAGTAATTCCATAACTGTGACTGATGGCGAATTTAACCGCATCTTCTACAGTTAATAAAGTATCCTGTGCCGAAAGAGACTTAATGAAAATGAAAAATATTATAATAAATAATATTACGGTACTGCTAAAGCGCTGCATTCAAAGGTTTCTTTTTTGATGAAAGGAATACATACATGGCGGGAACAACATACAAGGTAAGTATCAATGAAAACATGATACCGCCAACAATCACGATGCCAAGTGGTATACGGCTTGTAGAGGCATCTCCAATTGATAATGCTAATGGTAACGCACCCAGCGACATTGCAAGGCTCGTCATCAAAATCGGTCGCAATCTTGAGAAAGCCGATTCAATCACAGCCTGTGTTTTGTTCATTCCTGCTTTTCTTTTTTGATTCGCGAATTCCACAATCAATATCCCATTTTTGGTAACAAGACCTATGAGCATGATCATTCCTATCTGTGAAAAAATATTAAATGTCTGCCCGAATATCCAAAGAGAAAGTAGGGCGCCGGCTAATGCCAGTGGTACTGTGATCATAATAATGAAAGGATCGATGAAGCTTTCAAATTGCGCGGATAAAACAAGATAGATCAGTACGAGTGCAAGTACAAATGCGAATAATGTATTTCCGGAACTCTCTGCATAGTCCCTGGATGTTCCGCTAAGTGCTGTATTGAAAGAATCGTCAAGTAATTTTTTTGATATTCTATCCATTTCCTTAATGCCATCACCGACCGTATATCCTTGGGCAAGGCCGGTAGATATTGTTGCAGATTTATACCTGTTGAAATGATAGATTGTTGGTGGTGCTGATGCCTCCGTTGTAGAAATTAAATTATCCAGCCTGATATTTTCATTCCTGTTATTTCTTATCATCAATTTACTCAGATCATTAGGGTCGTCCCTTTCGTTGCGATCTACCTGCCCCAGTACCTCGTACTGCTTTCCTGATTTTATGAAATAGCCCAACCTTCTGTCACTGTAGGCCAGTTCCAGCGCCTTTGAAATATCATCCACACTTATGCCTAATTCACTTGCCCTCAATCGGTCTATGTTCACCCTTATTTCCGGCTTGTTAAATTTGAGGTCGGCGTCTACCCCTTCGAATATGGGGCTTTTGTTAGCTTCGTCTAAAAATTGGGGAAGTACATTTCTTATTTTATCAAAATTATTATTCTGAATCACAAATTGAATAGGTTGTCCCCCGCGCCTGCTTACAGAAATGGTTTGTTCCTGGGTGGCAAATGCTCTTCCCTGTGGGAACTTTTGCAGATTTTTATTAACCATATTTACAATCTCTTGCTGGGATCTTGTCCTGTCTTTTGGATCCGAAAGGGACACTCTTATAAATCCACTGTTGGTAGCGCCACCGGCAAATCCTGGTGCCGTAAGGCTTATAATTTTTTCTTTTTCCGGTATGGAATCTATGATCATTTGGTTGAGGCTATCAATGTAAGAATCCATATATTCATACGCTGTTCCCTCTGGTGCGGTAACACTAAGCCTGAATTGATTGCGATCTTCCAGCGGTGCCAGTTCCGAAGGTATATTAGTAAAGATGATCCAGATAATGCCAAAGCAGCCAGCAACAATAACAAACGCCATCCATTTTATTTTCATGAATTTGGCGAGGTTATTTTTATAACCCAATTCCATGGCATTAAAGAACGGTTCAGTTTTTTTATAAAACCACGAATGCCCTAATTTTTTACTGGTGAGCTTCACATTCAATACAGGTGTTAATGTTAGCGATACGAATGCAGAAATGAGTACGGCACCAGCCACTACTATTCCAAATTCCCGGAAAAGCCTTCCGACGAATCCTTCTAAAAATATGATCGGCAAAAAAACAATAGCCAGCGTTATTGATGTAGATATAACGGCGAAATAAATCTCTTTGGAACCTTCCCTTGCTGCCTGGTATTTGTTCATACCGGCTTCCATTTTTTTAAAGATGTTTTCAGTAACCACTATACCATCATCTACTACGAGGCCGGTAGCCAGCACTATCGCGAGTAAGGTGAGCACATTTATTGTAAAGCCAAACAGGTACATGATAAAAAATGCACCGATCAGCGAGACAGGAATATCAAGTAAGGGCCGAAGCGCAATTAGCCAGTCACGAAAAAATAGATAGATGATAAGTATTACCAGGAATAATGCGATTAAAAGTGTCTCTTCAACTTCTGAAATCGAACGCTTGATAAATTTAGTCTGATCCATTCCTATGTCAAGCTTGAAGTCTTCGGGAAGTTCTTTTTTTACCTGTTCTAATCTTTTGTAAAATTCGTTTGAAATTGAAACGTAATTGGATCCGGGTTGCGGAATAATGGCAAGCATGATCATCGGAACTCCACTTTCCTTTAACCCTGATTGTTCATTTTCCGGCCCCAGGACTACATCTGCAACATTACTTAACCTTATATTTACTCCATTAATGTTTTTTATAACAAGGTCGCTGAACTGAGTTTCCGTATTTAGTTTTCCAAATGTGCGGACAGAGAGTTCTGTTGTATTGCCATAAATTTTTCCGGCAGGGAGTTCAACACTTTGTGTAAGCAAGGCCTGCTGAATGTCATCTGCGGTGAGGCTATAAGCATTCAGTTTATCAGGCTTCAGCCAGATGCGCATAGCGTACCTTTTTTCTCCCCATACTGAAACAGAACTTACACCAGGGATGGTTTGCAAACGCTCAACAATGTTATTGTTGGCATATTCGGTTACTTCAAGAAGGTTGCGGGTATTGCTTTGTACTGTAACCGCGATAATTGGTTGTGCACTGGCATCGGCTTTTGAAACCACCGGTGGTGCATCTACATCCTGAGGAAGCTGGCGGGTGGCTTGTGATACTTTATCGCGTACATCATTCGCCGCAGCTTCAAGATCAACACCCAAGTCAAATTCTACGTTAATATTACTGCTTCCTTCACTGCTCGAAGAGGTGATATTTTTTACACCTGCTATACCGTTGATCGCTTTCTCGAGTGGCTCTGTTATTTGAGATTCAATAATGTCAGAATTAGCTCCTGAATAGGAAGTGCGTACGGAGATATTTGGAGGATCAATTGCCGGATAATCTCTTACACCTAAAAATTTAAATCCAATAACGCCAAATAAAACGATCACAAGGTTCATCACAATGGCGAAAACAGGACGGCGCAAACTGGTATGAGAAATGTTCACTTACTGTATTACTTTTTTATTGATGAGAGACTTATTTTGCTTCCGGGCTTAATAGACAACAGGCCTGTAGTAATCACCGTGTCTCCGGCTGCAAGGCCCTTTAATATTTCTACTTTAGCCGAGTCCCGTTCCCCGGTTATCACTATGTTGAATTCTGCAAGTCCGCCTCTGTACACAATTACTTTTTTATCCCTGGCCTCCGGAATGATCGCCTGGGTCGGGATCATGATTGCATTGTTATTATCACCCATATTAAAATTTACAGTTGCAAATGAGCCCGCTGTAATGTTCTTATCAACATTTTCCACTATGGCATGTACTTTAAGGCTGCGATTTTCGGCAGTAATTCCCGATTCGGTTGCAACGATCCTGGCATTGTATTTTTTTGGAGAGGCTTCAGTACCAAAAGAAATAACGTTTCCCACGCTTATTTTTGAAGTGTACTTTTCAGGTACTGAAAACTCAAGTTTCAGCCTACTTATTTGCCGTATGGTGGTCACAATTGTAGTTGGTGTTACATAGGCCCCAATACTAATATTTTTAAAACCGATCTTGCCATCGAAAGGCGCTCTGATAATAGTTTTATTTATATCAGCTCTTAATACCTCCATATCTGCCTGGATAGTGCTTACATTCAGCCGGCTCAGATCATAGTCCTGCTGGCTGATACCACCGATGTTTAAAAGGTCACTTTGACGATCCTGCGTTTTTTTAGCAATTTCCAGTTGTACGCTTAATTTATGAAGCTGCGCCTGCAGGTCACCATCAAAAAGCCTTGCAAGTAAAGTTCCTTTTTTCACCAACCTTCCTTCATTAATCTCAAGCATAGTCACTTTTCCGGAGACTTCCGGGTGGATTTCTGTTTCCTCAAATGGCAACAAAGTGCCGGCAACTTCAATACTTGAATTTAAAACTGACGTTTGTACGAGAAATCCTTCTACAGGTATAGCGGAATTAGCTGGTGGTATGTTTGCCTTCATATCACCAGGGGATGAATCTTTAGAACTGCTTCCACAGGAGGTGAGATAAAATAAAAAAAGAATCCCTGCAAGGGGTTTCAAGTACTTCAATTTCATTATGTAGATTTCCTGATTATTAAGAAATGTGTTTATATGACGGCAAATTTTATCAAAACCTTCGAAAATAAAACTAATTTGAAATCACTTTCAATAGCCCTTTTACTTTATGAGAAGTATGTATTAATTCCTGGCGTTCGTTACTGAGTATGGTAACATGTCCCATCTTTCTGCCGGGCCTTGTTTCTTTTTTTCCATAAATATGAACGAATATGTTCTCAATTTCCAGCACCTTTTCAAGACCTTCATATATCACTGTTCCTGAGTGATTGTCTGCTCCAATTAAGTTCACAATTGCCGCAGGTATTATATGATCAGTATTTCCCAAAGGGTACCCAAGAATAATGCGCCAAAGCATATCAAACTGTGAACTGTAATTTGCTTCAATTGTATGGTGCCCGCTGTTGTGTACCCTCGGTGCAGTTTCGTTTACCAATAAATTGTTGGCTGTGTCGAGAAACATTTCCACTGCAAAAATACCGGCGCTCTTTAAATTTTTTACTACCAATAATGCTATTGCTTCCGCCTTCCATAGAATTTGCTGATCGAGTTGAGCAGGGCTTAGCTGGTATTCCAGTAAATTTAGATCTTTATTAAAAATCATTTCAATGGGAGGATATATTGCCACTTCTCCATCATCGCTCACAGCTATAATCATCGAAATCTCCTTTTTAATGGACACCTCTTTTTCAAGGATTGCCGGTTCGTTAAAACCATTGGAAATATGGTCTTTTGACGTCAATGCAATAACTCCACGGCCATCATACCCGCCGAGCGCTAATTTATGTATTGCGGGCAGAAATGAAATATTATCCTCCAGGTCAACTTTACTCCGGGTAATTATAAATTCAGCTGAGGGTACATTGCTTTTTTGATAAAATTGCTTTTGCAGTATTTTGTCTTTTATAATTGAAAGTGCGGACGTGCAAGGATAAACTTTTACACCTTCCTTCTCAAGCTTAAGCAGCGCTTCTACATTTACTGATTCAATTTCAATTGTAATTGAATCAAGATTTCTACCAAAATTATATACGTCGTCGAAATTGTTAATGTCTCCTTTTACGAAGTGATTGCAAAGATGAGCAGCAGGACATTCGTGATCATTTTCAAGTACAAATGTTTCTACAGGATAATTGGCTGCCGCCTGTAATAACATTCTGCCCAATTGGCCACCGCCCAAAATGCCCGTTTTCTTCATGGAATTTTTTCTGCAATATAAATGTTCCGATTGTAGTATTCATAAAAACCTGCCTTAAACGTTTGTCCTACCAGGCATAAAAAACGAATGAAATAAGCTGGGAAAGCATATAGCAAAAGGCCGGCTTTTATCAAGCCGGCCTGGGAATAAAATAGAAACTATTTTGTAAATGTATAGGTTATAAATCCCGTTTTTCCTTCTCCCAGATCTATGGGTGAACGTGCAACAAAACTATTCGATGTTATATTCATTAGACCCAGGCGATAGCCTTCGTCTACATTTTTTGCCTTTACGCCATTTAATTTTTTGAATTGAAATTGAGCAACGTCTCCCTTTCCATCAATGCTCCAGTAAATATCCTCCTTTGTTCCGTTAGATAATGTAAAGGAACCTTTTCCATTTTTTACAAGTTTCCACGTACTGCCCTGGAAATCCTGGTAAGGGCCCTGGTCAAATACATCTGTTACTTTGAAAGTGGATGGAACGTCAACTGCAATATTAGAAACAATCCAGGTTCCATCAAGATTGCCATTAGTGGGTTTCAGGTTATTTGCGTTCTTCGTAGATGAACAACTTGTAATAAAAAAAGTTGTTGCTATTATTATTAAACTATTAATTATTCTTTTCATAATGGTTAATGTTATTTGCTTGATTATTACATAAATCCTGCCAAACAAGACGTTGAAATGCCCTTGCTTAATTACAAATCTCGTGTTAAATTCTTTAATAAAACATAATGGATCACCTGAATCAGGCAAGGAAGATGACCGGTAAATCTTATATCAGGTATCTTTTTTTTACCTTTATCAAAACACAAATTATGAACTCCATTGCCACAACACCTATGAAAAATTTGCAGGAAGATACTGATTTTCTGCCCTTGGACGGAACAGACTATGTGGAGTTTTATGTAGGAAATGCCAAACAATCCGCTCATTATTATAAAACTGCTTTGGGTTTTCAATCGCTTGCCTATTCAGGCCCTGAGACTGGCGTGAAAGAAAGAGCAAGCTATGTTCTAAGACAGAATAAGCTCACTTTTGTATTGACCACTCCATTGAAGCCCGGTAATGCAATCGCTGATCATATTAGTAAACATGGCGATGGGGTAAAGATAATTGCGCTCAAAGTGAGTGATGCAACCTCGGCATGGAAAGAAACGACAGAACGTGGCGCAAAAAGTTACATGGAACCTATAGTCATGAAAGATGAAGACGGTGAATTGATAATGAGCGGCATTCATACATACGGCGAAACGATACATCTGTTTATTGAAAGAAAAAATTACTCAGGGGTATTTATGCCGGGGTTTCGCAGGTGGGATTCTGCTTACAATCCCCCGGAAACGGGACTGCTGTATGTAGATCATTGTGTGGGTAATGTGGGCTGGAACCAAATGGATAAATGGGTAAGTTTCTACGAACATGTAATGGGTTTTAAAAACATCCTGAGTTTTGACGATAACGATATTTCCACAGAATACTCAGCGTTGATGAGTAAAGTAATGAGTAACGGGAATGGTTATGTGAAATTCCCGATAAATGAACCTGCGGAAGGAAAGAAGAAAAGCCAGGTAGAGGAATACCTGGAATTCTATGATGGTGCGGGTTGCCAGCATATAGCCATCGCTACTAACAATATCATTGAAACGGTAACAGCCCTTCAGAAGCGAGGCGTTGAATTTCTGAAAATACCTGAAAGCTATTATACATCTGTCCTGGATAGGGTAGGGCAAATTGATGAAGATCTTGGCCCCTTAAGTAAATTAGGGATCTTAATTGACAAGGATGATGAAGGTTACCTCTTACAAATATTCAGCAAACCGGTAGAAGACAGGCCAACGCTCTTTTTTGAGATCATTCAGCGTAAAGGCGCAAGAAGTTTTGGTAAAGGTAATTTCAAAGCACTTTTTGAAGCAATTGAAAGAGAACAGGACAAACGGGGGAATCTATAGCTGATATTGCATTACTTTAAATAATTCTTCGTTAAGATATTGATGCATTTTATTTTTTTTCAATAAAAAAAATGTTTTTACGTTACATTGTGATAAAGGTTATAAAGCTTAAAAAAATGATTCGAATAGTTATTGGATTACTCTCCTTCTTGTTGATGCCGGCCTTATCCCACGCACAGAATTCGTTTGTGGATGAACAAAAAACATCTTTCAAAATTGCTGGTGTTTTTAATAACAAGGAAGAGCAATTGCAAAAGGAGTTTGAAGCCCAGGGGTTGCAGTGGCCGGCAAAATATGTTTACATCCGTAGTTTTAAGTACGATGCCCAACTCGAAGTGTGGGTAAAAAATAGTGCAAAAGAAAAATACAAACTTTTTAAGACTTATAAAGTTTGTATGCAAAGTGGCACGATGGGGCCTAAGCGATTACAGGGTGATTACCAGGTGCCCGAAGGATTTTATTACATCAATGAATTTAACCCCCGCAGCGCTTATCATCTTTCATTAGGATTGAATTACCCCAATGTTTCAGATCGCATACTCAGCGATTCTCTTCGGCCCGGAAATGGTATTTATATTCATGGGAGTTGCGTATCAGTTGGTTGCATTCCGGTAACAGATAATGAAATTGAAGAGATTTATATTATCAGCAGTTATGCAAAATCAGGCGGTGAAGATTTTATTCCCGTGCACATTTTTCCTTTCAGATACAACCAAAAAAAATCAATCGAATATTTTAAAACAACTGCAAAAAGTAATCCAACCCTGGAACAATTTGCCCTTCAATTAAAAAGTGCTTTCGATAAATTTGAAGAGACCAGGCAGCTCCCACTTATCCTAATTGATAAGAAAGGAGATTATGTTATAAATTAATTATCTCTTATTAGCATTTGTATAGTCTCACTCGTTTTTTGTTGTAATACAATTGATTTACCCGCTGTTAATTTCTCAATGAACTCCCCTGTATAATGCCTGATAGTAAGTAGAGTAAGACCTTTCTCAAGTTGCACATCGAATATCTCTTCACATTTCAGCGCCGCCTGTTCAATTTTTTCAGGTATATCATCGGCACATATAAAAAGGCTGATGGCCGCGTTCTGAGTGAGTGTGGGCTTTATTTTTACTTCTTCGAGAATTCCATAGAGTGTGTTTACCGGCACACCTTCGACAAATGAAAAATCTTTTGATTGTAAAGTGAGCAGCACCTGGTTGCGTTTGTAAACAATTACGGGCGGCAATTTATTTGAGTTTTTTGCCGAGATAACGGTTCCGGGTAGCTGCGGATCAAGGAAGCATTTAACCAGCAGTTCAATATTTTTATTCTGCAATGGTTTAATCGTTTTCGGGTGAATTACCTGGGCGCCATAGTATGCCATTTCAATCACTTCTTTATAACTCAAACCTGGTAATACAACGGCCTCTTTAAAGTCTTTGGGATCTGCATTCATTACTCCTTCAACGTCTTTCCATATGGTTACATTTTCGGCATTGAGAAGGTTCGCGAAAACGGCTGCTGTATAGTCACTTCCTTCCCTCCCCAGCGTGGTGCTCTCGTTTTCATCAGTACTGCCTATGAACCCTTGTGTGATAACCAAATTACTTTCGTTGAACCGGGGCAATATTTTTTCTTCAACCTGCTTTTGGGTGAAAGGCCAGTCAATAACGGCATCGCGGAATGTGTCATCAGTTCGTAACACATCTCTTACATCTATCCATGTATTATCTATTTTTTCTTCATTGAGGTAAAAAGATAAAATTGTAGTAGACAACAATTCACCTGTACAAACGATCTGGTCATAATAATAATTGTAATCCTTCACGGGTTTATCGTGCAACAACCATTCAACTTCAGTAAAAATATTCAGTAAGTCATTTGTCGCTTTCTCCCATTGTTGTGTTACTGTATACTTGAGGGTTGTAAGATGACTTTGTTTTATTTTTTCAAAAAGATTCAGTGCCTCGTCTTTTTTGCCTTCGAAAAATGCTTCTGCAACTTTTTCCAATGCATTGGTTACTTTTCCCATGGCGGAGATTATAACAAGAATCTTTTCACCTTCAGATTTCTTTAGAATTTTTCCAAGGTTCTGAATACGTTCTACATTATTTATACTTGCACCACCGAATTTGAAGACCTTCATTCGTCATATTTTTATTGCCCGCAAAGTAAAATCAATTATCAAACATCTTTGCTATTTTAAAAATGATTTTTATAGATAAGTTATTTTATAACAACTGGGGAATACAAATTGATAATTGCCCTACATTTGTTGCCTTCAAACAGGCATCGCGCAATCGCAATGCGGTTTTTAACGGTTAATTATTAACATTAAAAAATTTGCGATCGGGTAAATGAAAAGCTTTCTAATTAGAGAAATATAAAAATCATAATGGACAATATCATTATTTCGGTAAAAGACCTTGTAAAAAACTATGGCAAATTCCAGGCGGTTAAAGGCATTTCATTTGATGTATATGAAGGTGAAATCTTCGGGTTACTCGGGCCTAATGGGGCTGGGAAGTCAACTACGCTAGAGATAATAGAAACTTTACGTGATAAAACATCCGGCAAAATAATCGTTGATGGCCTGGACCTGGATAAAGAACCAAAAAAAATAAAAAAGATTATCGGGGTTCAATTGCAAGCTTCAGGATATTACCCGGGGCTTAACCTGGTGGAACTTATTGATATGTTTTGCGGGCTCTATAATACGAAAACAGACCCGCTTGCATTGTTGGATATGGTAAGCCTTAGAGATAAAGCTAAAAATAAGTATAAGGAAATGAGTGGCGGACAAAAGCAGCGCTTTTCAATTGCGACAACTTTAATTAACAAACCTAAAATTATTTTCCTTGATGAACCCACCACGGGACTTGATCCGCAAGCGCGGCGAAATTTGTGGGAACTTATAAAAAGAATAAGAGAGGGTGGTACTACGGTTATTATAACTACACATTATATGGATGAGGCCGAGCAGTTATGTGAGCGGGTGGCTATTATGGATGAAGGCAGGATTATTGCTTTACAATCACCTGATAAATTAATTGATGACCTTGTGGCATCCGGTTTCGACAGGCCGAAGGTTACAAAGGCCGCCAATCTTGAAGATGTCTTCATTAATCTTACCGGTAAAGATTTTAGAGAAGATTGAAATATATTTGCGCAGATTTTTTTTTAAACCAAAAACAGACACACCCATATGAAAAGAATATTAATGATTTTGCCTTTGTTTTTTTCGCTCGCTTATGCCCAAACAAAAAAGCCGGTTGCTAAAACTGCTGCAGAAAAAAAACCTTTGCAGCCTGTCGCTATGTCGGCTACTGATAGCTTGAGTTATGCAATGGGCCTCCAGACGGCTTCTTACTACAAAAGCCAGGGAGCAGAAAAGATCAATTCTGATATGGTTAAAAGAGCTTATGACGATGTATATAATAATAAAACACCACTTTTATCACCTGAACAATGTAATATGACTATACAGGAAAAACTCCAGGAATATATGGCAGAGAAAGCTAATGCTGCAAAAGCCGAAGGCCTTAAATTTTTAGAAGATAATAAAAAGCTTCCCGGCGTTATTACACTGCCAAGTGGATTGCAATATGAAATTATTAACGAAGGAACGGGGCCTGTTCCAAAAGCAACTGATACTGTGAAAGCGCATTATGCCGGATCTTTAGTGGATGGTAAAGAATTTGATAATTCTTACAAAAGAGGCGAACCTATCACTATTCCCGTGACAGGCGTTATCCAGGGCTGGATACAGGCTTTGCAACTTATGCCTGTTGGAAGCAAATGGAAATTATTTATACCATCAGAACTTGGTTACGGAGACCGGGGAGCAGGTGGGGCTATACCCGGTGGAGCAGTTCTGATATTTGATATTGAGCTTCTGGAAATAGTAAATAAATAAATTTATGCCTAACGATGATCAGGATTTACAATATCCTATCGGAAAGGAGGATACAGCGGAATACTTCAGCAGTCCTTATTCTGAAGAGATAAAGACTGAATTATTGCACGACATAAAAATGCTGCCGGCAAACCTGGAATATGCGATCCAGGACTTAGACGCTCATCAGCTCGAAACAATTTATCGTCCTGGTGGATGGACGATTAAGCAATTAATTCATCACATCGCGGATAGCCACATCAATGCTTACACCAGGTTCAAACTGGGATTAACAGAGAATAATCCTCTGATAAAACCCTATGACCAGGATGCCTGGGCGCAACTGCCGGATACAAAAAATTTACCTGTAAATATTTCTTTAACCTTGCTTCATGCCTTACATGCCCGATGGTACCAACTAATGTTTGATTTAACGCCTGAGCAATGGCAACGGACGGTTTATCACCCGGAACGGCAGGTGACTTTAACCCTGTGGGACTTATTGAAAACTTATTCATGGCATAGCAGGCATCATACAGCACACATTACAAATCTTCGCAAAAGAATGGGGTGGTGATGGATAGATTACCAGCATACTAAACAGCATTAAACAACGAAATGATTTAACGAATGAAATGGAAAACTCTTTCATCGGAATACCTGGCCAATCACCAATATTTCACTGCCCGGAAAGACAAATGTGAAAGATCAGATGGTAAGATCGTCGAAGAATATTTCGTTGTGGAACTCTCAACAACAGCGTGTGCGCTGCCCATTACCGAAGACGGCCAAGTATTGTTGATAAAGCAATACCGGTATCCGGTCGATAAAGTTATACTTGAATTACCCGGTGGATTCATTGATGTGGATGAATCGCCCGAACATGCCATGAAACGAGAATTGATGGAAGAAACAGGCTATGAATTTACAAACGTGGAGCAGGTGGGAATTATAGCCGCAAATCCGGGCGTATTAAATAACTACACCGCACTTTTCGTTGCAACAGGCGGTAAAGCAACAGGGAAGCAAAATCTTGATCACAATGAAGAAATTGAAGTGGTAACAATGTCTCTTGAAGAATTAAAAACATTGTTCTTCGAAAATAAAATTGAACAGGCGCTTCATGCTTGTTGTATTTTTTATGCATTAAGAAAGATGGGAGAGATATAAAACTAGCCGGCTAATTGCGCCGCCAGTTTCAGAACTGAAAACTAAAAAACTCAAAAGCCGTTTGTCACGGCAAGGCCTTTATCTACCTGCATATAAACCTTGGCTTCAACTTCTCCTACCACAAAAACGCTTCCGCAGACAATAATCAAATCATTGATCGAAGCATTTGCCATAGCGGATTTCAGCGCGTCATTTACATCACTGAAGGAAGTTCCATCCAATTGGAATTTCTTAGCTCTTATCAGCAATTCGTCTTCCGGCAGTGCACGTGCAATGTGTGATTTGGTAAAATAATATTTCGCTGAAGGGGGTAGATGTGCCAATACATATTCGACTTCCTTATCTTTTACCATACCAAAGACAATATGAAGTTGATTATGACCGGTGTTATTAGCCTGGTTCACCAATTGTTTAATTCCATCTTCATTATGGGCTACATCCAAAACGATTAATGGATTTTTGTGTACAACATCCCATCTCCCATGGAGGCCGGTTCTTTCTTTTACATTTCTTAAAGCAATATGTATGTCTTCTTCTTTTAAAAGAAATTTATTTTTGAGAATATCAACAGCTAAAAGAACCGTTGCCAGGTTTTTTTGCTGGTAAAGGCTATTGAGATCCAATGAATATTTTTCGCTACTGCCATTATCACCATTAAACACGCCAACCTCTAATGTGTCCACGTTAGAAACCGCGGAAATAATTTTGTACTTTTCTTCAGCAAAAAATATCGGTGAGCCGGTTTCGGTTGCTTTATTCTGAAAAACAATTTTTGTTTCCGGAATTGTTTCTCCAATAACTACAGGTACATTTTCCTTGATAATTCCTGCTTTTTCAAACGCGATCTTATCAAGTGTATCACCAAGAATATCCATGTGGTCAAATCCAATATTGGTAATAACAGAAAGTTCCGGTGTGATTACATTGGTACTGTCAAGCCTTCCGCCCAGCCCGGTTTCAATAATGGCAATGTCGGTTTTTTGATTGGCGAAATATTCCAGCGCCATTACAAATGTCAACTCAAAAAAAGATGGCTTGATCTCTTCTGAAAATGCTCTAATCCTTTCAACATACTCAGCTACAAATTCCTGCAGAACCATTTCACCGTTTACTTTTATTCTTTCTCTGAAGTCTTTAAGATGAGGGGAAGTGTACAAACCAGTCTTATAACCGGATTGCTGGAAAATAGCAGCCAGCATATGGCTGGTTGATCCTTTGCCATTCGTTCCTGCAACGTGAATGGTTTTTATTTTGTTTTGAGGCTTCCCTAAATAATTGCAAAGTGCAATGGTGTTGGTGAGGTCGGCTTTATAGGCTCTTCTGCCAATTTTGCTATAGAGAGGCAGCTTGTTATAGAGATAGTGTAATGTTTGCTCGTACGTCATCGGGAGCAAATATAATTGAGATTGAAAATGTAAAGTTAAAGATTCGGAGTTGAAAGCCTATAGCAAATCAATTATGGTTCATTGATCGTTACTTCTTACCTAACTCTTCAATACAAAATTGAAAAGAATTGTTCCGCTTTCAGTATCATTCTGGCTTGTGGGAAATTTTAATTGTCTTGCTTTTTGTATAGCAATTGATCTGAGCGAACTATTGGATGTAGTGGTTCCCCGTGCAATGGAAGCTTCTGTTACCTTCCCCGAACCATCTACTTTTATGTCAACATATACTTTTGCATTTTCATTAA
>JBKJRY010000019.1:0-4233 GCA_046593045.1 Chitinophagaceae bacterium
ATGCGCCTGGATGGTATAAGAATATAAAATCTGTTGAATGGAAAACTCCGAAGCCGTTGGGTATTGGTTCGCGAATATCATTCAAAGCAAAATTTTTAGGAAAAGAACTTGCCTATATTTATGAAATAAAAGAATATAAACCGGGACGGCTTCTTGTGATGACTACATCTGAAGGCACTTTCCCTATGCAGACAACTTATCAATGGGAAGCGATCAATGATCATACCTGCTCTATGACATTAAGAAACTCCGGCAAGCCATCTGGCTTTTCCAAATTGCTATCACCATTTATGAAATTGGCAATGAGCCGCGCGAATAAAAAAGATGTAAAGCTTTTAAAATCTATACTGGAAAATAATTAATCAAACTAAAATCAAAAAAAATGAAAGAATACTTATTACTATTCCGGGGTGCCAATACAAGGGGTATTGAGCAATCACCGGAACAAACCCAAGAGCATATGCAACGCTGGATGGTGTGGATGGGAAAGCTCGGCAAAGAAGGAAAATTTGTGGGTGCCCAGCCTCTCGATCATACTGGTAGAACTGTAAGCGGCACTCAAAAAATTATTTCCGACGGGCCATTTATGGAAGGTAAAGAAATGGTAGGTGGCTATCTCATTTGCAAAGCAGCCACTTATGATGAAGCAACTGAAATTTCCAAAGGATGCCCGATTCTTGAGTACGATGATGGCGTAGTCGAAGTAAGAGAAATCCACGAATTGAAAATGTGATCGTATAGTGATGTATAGGTAAGCGCAAATTAGGTATGCCTATAAAGCTCCGTCGATAGCCGGGTAATTTTGTTTTATTATAGAACTCTTTTTTAAAAATTATTTATGACAATAGAAAAAAATAATGCAGGTACGAAAGAAAACCCATGGTATCTGAAAACTCCGCCGGGAACATCGGGATATGAAATGTATAAACATGTAAAAGAGGGGAAGGAAATTATTGTATGTACTGTGGGTAAAACTATTTTACATTATGATGCGAAATGTATAAATGATTTGCATGTAATGCTGAAAAAGTATGGAGACTGGATGGAACTTGGAAGTGCTGATGAGCGGAAGCCTGCAAAAGAGGGAACTGTGGAGGCATGGGGGCGTTCGGGTAAAAGCCCTATTGGTGGCTGGTATGGTTTAAAAAAAGGTTTCCGTGGAAGATTTGGAATGTATGTGCCTCCTTTATTGGAAGTATTAGGGCTCTCGGAAGTTGAGCATAATGCAAGAAACAACCGGATGAAAGCTTTGTAGTTTTTATCAAATGTATTTTTATTTATAGCCAATATATGATGTTCAGTGCAGGGAACTATTATAAATTATATCTGCATAATTTTATTGAAATAAATACCAGTGCCTTCAGCCAATGAACCTGTTAACCAGATTGCGGCCCATCTCTTTCGAAATGAATCGAAGAAGATGGTTTCAGTTTTGACTAAAATTTTCGGAACTGAAAACCTGGAAACTGCGGAAGATGTTGTGCAGGATACACTGCTCCAGGCTATGCATGTATGGAAGCTAAAAGGAATTCCTGATAACCCTTCCGGCTGGCTTTTCCGCGTTGCGAAAAATAAGGCTATTGACATAATAAGAAGAAACAAACATTCTGTGCAATTTGATTTCAGTGACAAAGAAAAAATTCTTCTTACATCTGAATATACACTTAACTCCACAATGGAAAATTTTTGGAAAGAAGAATTTATTAAGGATGATCTTCTGAGAATGATGTTTGCCTGTTGTCACCCACAAATTTCAAAAGAAAACCAGATTACACTAATGCTAAAAACACTTTGTGGTTTTACTACAACAGAGATCGCCAAAGCATTTCTTACAAGCGAAGACACGGTTTCTAAAAGAATTTACAGGATAAAAGAATTTTTCAGGCAGCACAAGATTAAACTGGTTATCCCCTCTTTAGATGAAATCAAGAACAGGACAGACTCAGTTTTAAATACTATTTATCTTCTTTTTAATGAAGGATATAATTCAACCAGCTCTGAAGAATTAATTCGTAAAGATGTGATTGCAGAGGCAATGATGCTTTGCAAATTACTGGCAGAAAATGATCATACACAACAACCCGAAGTGTTTGCATTGATGGCGCTGATGTGTTTCCATTCCTCACGCAGCGATAGCCGTGTCACAACTGAGGGCGAAATTATTTTACTGCCGATGCAGGACCGGAATAAATGGGATACTGCTTTAATTGATAAAGGAAATGAATACATGAACCAAGCAGCATTTGGCCAGGTGATAAGCACTTACCATATTGAAGCAGCCATTGCCTGGGAACATTGTTCTGCCAAGACTTTTAAAGACACCAACTGGCCAAGGATTTTAGAATATTATGAATGGCTTTGCAAAATTTCACCTTCACCTGTAAATGAATTAAATAAGGCGGTTGCAATAATGGAATTATATGGGGCAACAGCCGCTTTACATGAATTGGAAAAAATAATGGATAAAAAGAAAATTGAATCATATTATTTATACCATAGTCTTTATGGCGAGATTTATTCAAGGCTGAATAATTTACCTGCCGCAAAAAGATCTTTTGAATCCGCTATTGCGTTGACTCATTCTTCCGTTGAGAAAAAAATGCTGCGCGATAAAATTCTTGCTTTATTGAATTGAATTTCTGAAGTTGTTTCTCCCCGTGGCATATTCTTAAGGGTTAAGATTCTATAGCTTCCTGCTTTTAAAACTGCTTCCGGAATTTATGCAGATTTTTTTTTCAATAATAATTGCAGAATATATGGTGAGGTCCCAGTGCTGCTTTTATTTGTGTAAATCAATGAGTTTCTTACTTCTCATTTACTCAATTTATATTTGCAGCATGCTATCAGTAAGTCATCGCGGTATAAATATGCCTGCTTCCCCTATAAGGAAGTTGGTTCCCTATGAGGAGATTGCGAAGGAAAAAGGAACGAAGATTTATCATCTCAATATTGGTCAGCCTGATATAGAAACGCCCAAACCTATATTAGATGCTGTTCGCAATACTGATTTTAAAGTGTTGGAATACAGCCATAGTGCTGGTAACGAGAGTTACAGGAGAAAGTTGGTTGAATATTATAAATCTGTTGATATTGATATACATTACCAGGATATCATCATAACTACCGGCGGCAGCGAAGCAATATTATTTGGCTTTTTGACTTGCCTGGATACGGGAGATGAAGTAATAATCCCTGAACCATTTTATGCGAACTACAACGGGTTTGCGGTAGCAGCGGATGTAGTTGTTAAGCCAGTAACCTCTTCTATTAAAACCGGTTTTGCATTGCCTCGTATCGAAGAATTTGAAAAAATAATTACCAGCAAAACAAAGGCGATTGTTATTTGCAATCCCAATAATCCAACTGGTTATTTATATAGCCGGCAGGAATTGGAGATTCTTAAAAAAATAATTTTAAAGTATGACCTGTATTTATTTTCGGATGAGGCTTACAGGGAGTTTTGTTATACCGGCGATCATTATAGTGCTATGCAACTTACAGGTGTTGATGATAATATAATTTTACTGGATACAATAAGTAAAAGATATAGTGCATGCGGCGCAAGAATCGGAACTTTAATAACGAGGAATAAACTGGTTTTGCAGACAGCCATAAAATTTGCGCAGGCAAGGTTGAGCCCTCCTGCTTTTGGGCAAATATTAGGTGAGGCGGCGCTGGATCTTCCCGGAGATTATTTTACAGATACCAAAGCTGAATATAAAAAACGCAGGGACCTCCTTGTAAAAAGACTTAACAATATGCCCGGAGTTTTTTGCCCGGAGCCTGGCGGCGCATTTTATGCCATGGCTTCTTTGCCGATAGATGATGCCGATATTTTTTGTAAATGGCTGCTTGAATCTTTTAGTTACGAGGGGGCGACAGTAATGCTGGCACCGGCAAGCGGATTTTATGGAACACATGGGCTTGGCAAAAATGAAGTCCGGCTGGCTTATGTGTTAAATACTGATTCAATTAATGCCTCAATGGACTGCCTGGAAAAG
Source organism: Chitinophagaceae bacterium (assembly GCA_046593045.1). Classification (GTDB taxonomy): domain Bacteria; phylum Bacteroidota; class Bacteroidia; order Chitinophagales; family Chitinophagaceae; genus Ginsengibacter. The sequence goes on from JBKJRY010000019.1 coordinate 4,002, forward strand.
GCACTTGAAGTATATCCAGGGAGAAAAGATTAAGCAAACTATAAAGTATTCCTTTTACATTTTGAATTTTTAGGCAATATGTTATCTTTGCCGCCCAAAATGTCGAAATAGCTCAATTGATTGATGCATCAGGTTCATATTTGCGGGGGGACGGCATTTAAAACATTTTGAAAAAATTAAATAAAAAATCTTAAGTCGAGGTAGCTCAGCTGGTTAGAGCATCGGATTCATA
>JBKJRY010000103.1:0-6034 GCA_046593045.1 Chitinophagaceae bacterium
ATAATGGTATCAATACAAATGGCGCTCTTACCAGTCTGGCGGTCACCGATAACCAACTCACGCTGTCCCCGTCCGATAGGTATCATCGCATCAATTGCTTTAATCCCTGTTTGTAAAGGTTGCTTTACAGGTTCGCGAAAGATTACTCCCGGCGCTTTACGCTCCAAAGGCATTTCATAAAGCTCGCCGGTAATAGGACCTCTTCCATCAATAGGTTCGCCAAGCGTATTAATTACGCGACCAGCCAAACCATCTCCAACTTTTATTGAAGCGATCTTACCTGTACGACGAACAGTACCGCCTTCTTTAATGTCTCCGCTATCACCCATAAGTACCACACCTACGTTATCTTCTTCAAGATTAAGAGCAATAGCTTTTACGCCATTTTCAAATTCTACCAGTTCACCAGAGCTTACATTGTTTAATCCATAAATCCTGGCAATACCATCTCCAATTTGCAATACGGTCCCTACCTCTTCAAGGTTAGCTTCCACATTAAAATTGGTTAGCTGCTGGCGCAGAATCGCCGAAATTTCATCAGGTTTTATATCAACCATATTGTTTATTTTTTCGAGGTGCAAAGGTAGTTGTTCGAAGTTTGACTGGCAAAAAATCAGGGAGGAAATATGCCTTTCAAAAGTTCAAATCACCTTCACGTTGTTATTAAGAAATCATCTAAGCTTATGTATGTAATCGTTATTCTGAAATTGTTTCTTCACGTCATTCAGATCCCGTAAAATACTTGCATCAACCAGCTTCCCTTCCATTTCAAGAACAAAGCCGCCAATAATTTTTTCATCTACTATAGCTTCTAATTCTATACTTTCAATAGACTTCGAAGCTTCGATTCTTTTAATGAACGAGTTTTTTATTTCATCACTTACTGGTGTTGCTGTTGTAAGCGTTACTTTATGTATGCCCTTTATTTTATTAAACTGTTCAATAAAAGATGCAATAATACCGGGCAGGTTTGATTCCCTGTTTTTACTGCTGAGAAGCTTTATGAATGTTTGCGTGGATTTTGAAATCTTATCAGCTGTTAATACCTGTATAATTTTGTATTTTTTATCAGCAGAAATTACAGGGCTTTTAAGCATTACAACAAACTCCCTGCTCTTTTTACAAATTGAATTAAGCAGTACCATATCATCATGGACCAGGTTTAACTGGTTGAGTTCAACAGATAAGTCGATAAGGCTTTTTGCATAACGCCGGGCTAATCTTGGGTTGCTCATAGTTCTCTATTTAGTTCATCTCAACTTTTTCAGACAGTTGTTTAATATATTTCTCCTGTTCTTCCCTACTGCTAAGTTCCCTGCGTAATACTTTTTCACTCACTTCTAGCACTAAATTACCAACCTGGTTTTTCAGATCAGTAATGGCAGCCATTTTCTGCTGGTTAATAGTGCTTTGAGCATCGGCGACAATCTTATTGGTTTCCTGCCGCGCATGTTCTTTTGCTTCCATTATTATTTTATCACGGGTCTCTTTCGCTTCCCGCATCATTATAGCCCTTTCTTCACGCGCCTTCGCCAGTAGAATTTCATTTTCACTTTTTAATTCCGCCATTTCTGCCCTCACTTTTTCGGCAGATAGTATAGAATCAGATATATTTTTTTCCCTTTCGCTCAGTGAATTTAAAATGGGCTTCCATGCATATTTTTTTAATATAAAAAATACAATAAGGAAAGCTACGAGGGTCCATATAATAAGACCAAAAGAAGGAGTAAGTAAATCCATAGTTTAAAAAATAAAGATTAAAAAAAACTGCACCCGCCGCCCTGCGCTTTGCGTGCAGCTTTAAGTTTGTCTCACACGAACATGGCAAGAATACCGGCAATAACTCCAAACAATGCAACACCTTCAATAAGTGCCGCAGCAAGGATCATGTTAGAGCGGATATCGTTAACAGCTTCCGGCTGGCGTGCAATCGCCTCAACCGCGCCTTTACCGATCTGGCCGATACCGATACCTGCGCCTACTGCTGCAAGACCTGCACCGATTGCTCCACCTGCATTTGCCCATGGTGTAGTGCTCAAAATTGTCATTAAATCCATAATTGTATTTTATACTTGTTTAAAAAAACTCTTATTTGATAACTATACCACTACGGCATCATGGTAGTCATTTCCTGCATGTTCATCGTGTGAACCTTCCATTGCCTGGCCGATAAACACTGCAGTAAGATTTGTAAAAATGAATGCCTGGATAAATGCAACCAATATCTCAATAAAATAAATAAACACTGAAAACGCAAGCGAAACCGGGGCAAATCCCCAACCAATTCCTTTATTTAATGCTCCGAAAATAAATATAAGCGATATTAAACAAATAATGATGATGTGGCCTGCAAGCATATTTGCGAAAAGACGTATCATCAGGGCAAAGGGTTTTGTGAAAATCCCCAGTATTTCAACAATAATTAAAATCGGTTTTACAAAAGCCGGAACGTCAGGATTAAAAATATGGCCCCAATAATGCTTATTGGTGCTGATCATAATTACTATAAAAGCTAAAACTGCTAACACCATTGTAAATGCAATATTCCCTGTAACGTTTGCTGAGCCTGGTATTAATCCAAAAATTGTATTGATAAGAATGAAGAAAAACACCGTGAGCAGGTACGGCATATACCTAACATATTTGTTTCCAAGATTTGGCTTGGCAACCTGCTCAACCACAAATTCAATTACAATCTCCAGGGCATTCTGCATACCTGAAGGACCACGCAATACTCCATGCCCTCTTTTATATTTCTTAGCAACTGAAATCATTATCCAAACAAATACGATCAACGCAAGCAGCATTTGCACCACGTTGCGGGTTAACGAAATGTCATAAACACTAACCGCAGGATCAACCGGCACTATTTTACCTTCAACCAACTTATACCCATCAACATTTTCATTGTGATGAAAAGCTGAAGACATAAAAAAGGAAAATCCGTTCTGGGGAGAATATAAGATAACAGGTAAAGAAATTGCAACCTCATGCTCTTTTCCGTCACTTCCCTCGTAGCTAAGAAAATGGAACTCATGGGCATCTTTTACGTGGCCGAAAATAACTTCATTGGCATCAAAGGCATTTTTTTTCTGATGCGATTGATTTTCTTTTTTTTCCTGCGCAAAAACATTTGTTGCAACAGCAAGCGACAACAGGCTGAAAACCGCTACCAATAAAGATTTCATGCTTCTTGAACCCATATTTCCTCTAAATTTTTCGCAAAGATAAGTGGTTTCGTTGAGGATAAGAAACCAAATATGAAGGAAATTTTGCAAGATATTACTTACGTATAATCACAATTACTTCCCGACAATTATGCAACAGCAAAATCTCAATAAGTTAAACAGTATCGTTTTGTTTGGAACAAAATAATTTTTAGTATTTGATATAACTTCACCGATGATCCTTTAAAACCCCGGGAACACCATTTATTAAATGAAGACGGCTAAAGAAATATTATCCTATCCCTTTATTGGTTTGATAAAGTTGTACCAGTTAATTCTTTCTCCATGGCTTGGCGCATCCTGCCGTTTTACACCAACCTGTTCTCAATATGGAATAGAGGCATTAAAAAAGTATGGGGCAATAAAAGGTCTGTGGCTTACGCTTAAAAGAATTGTAAGGTGCAATCCGTGGGGCGGCCACGGCCACGACCCCGTTCCATAAAAAAAGGCCATAACGGATAATCGTTACAGCCTTCCTATATTGAATTTGTAAGCTCTTCTAAAAATTATGCTTTTTCAAAATGCTCATTTACTTTTTTCCAGTTCACCACATTCCAGAAAGCTTTCAAATAATCGGGTCTTTTATTTTGATATTTTAAATAATAAGCGTGTTCCCAGACGTCGCAACCCAGTACCGGGGTACATTTACATTCTGCCACATCCATCAATGGGTTGTCCTGGTTAGGGGTAGAACAAATCGTAAGCTTGCCATCTTTTACACCAAGCCATGCCCATCCACTTCCGAAACGGCCTGCTCCTGCCGCGTTGAATTTTTCTTTCATTTCATCAAAAGAACCAAATGCCTCATCTATTGCAGTCGCAAGATTCCCTTCGGGTTTTCCTCCTCCACCAGGAGATAAGATTTCCCAAAAAAAGCTATGATTCCAATGTCCACCCCCATTATTACGTACTGCAGGGCTTATGTTTCCTGCGCTTTTCAATAATTCTTCCAAAGATTTATTTTCATTTTCCGTTCCTGCAATTGCTTTGTTAAGGTTATCTACATAACCCTGGTGATGTTTATCATGATGTATTTGCATAGTTTCCTTATCAATGTGTGGCTCCAGTGCATCAAAACTGTAAGGTAGAGCCGGTAATGTAAATGCCATAATATTTATTTTAAGAGTGAATAATATTGTATTGCGACAAATTTACTTAGTATATACTGGAATATTATTAAGTGCATTTAATTATTCCTTTTTGCGAAAATTGATTGTGGGAAATTAAGTGGCAAACATTACGCCACTAAAAATTATTTATTAAGGACAGGGGATTTTTCACAAAAAGAAAATCTCATCTTTTTGATTTAAAGAAATCTTTAAGAAGAGATACACATTCATTTTCACTGACACCCCCGCTTATTTTAGTTTTTGGATGCAGAGGGATCGTTTTTGACTGTAATAAATTATTTGCAAATGCAGAAAGCCCGCCATGTTTAGGATCAGGGGCACCATACACCAGGCTCCCGATTTTACTCCAATGTAAAGCACCGCAACACATAATGCATGGCTCTATGGTTACATACAATGTCGCCTCGGGTAGATACTTTGATCCCAAATAATTGAATGCGGATGTAAGCGCGATGATCTCCGCATGGGCAGTTGAATCAGTAAGCGTTTCAACCTGGTTGTGTCCCCGGCCTATTATTCTATTTTGCATTACCACTACAGCCCCAATTGGAACTTCCCCGGCCTCAAGGGCGTTATGAGCTTCCCGCAGGGCTTGCTTCATGTAATGTTCGTCATTCACTGTATAAATTTTATTTTGTATGATGTAACATTATTCGTTTTGAAAAGATGCGATTATCTTGAGGAAACAAATTTAGCTGATATGACCGATCTAATTTCTTCCATTACAAATCTTCGGAGCTTTTTTGATAGCGGCGCCACTCTTTCTTATGATTTTAGAAAAAAACAATTGCAAAGTTTAGAAGCTTGCGTAAAAAAATATGATAGTGAAATAAATGCAGCGCTTTATGAAGATCTTAAAAAATGCAAAGAAGAAACATGGGCAACTGAAACGGGTCTTTTGATAGGAGAAATAAAAAATGCAAGAAAAAATTTGAAACGATGGATGCGTCCTGAAAAGGTATCAACCGGTCTTCTCACTTTTCCATCGTCGGGTAAAATGTACCGGGATCCGCTTGGAGTGGTCCTGGTAATTGCACCATGGAATTACCCGCTGCAATTATTATTAATTCCTTTGGTGGGCGCTATAGCTGGAGGAAATTGTGTGGTGTTAAAACCTTCTGAACTTGCTCCTGCAACTGAAAAAATTATCATAAGAATGATGGACGAAGTCTTCCCGGGGAATTATGTAAAAGTGATTCCGGGCGATGGTGCCGATGTGGTTCCTTCCATGATAAATAATTTTAGGTTTGATCATATTTTTTATACAGGAAGCACAACAGTTGGTAAAGAAATTTACAAGTCTGCCGCAAAAGATCTTGTTCCTGTCACCCTGGAGCTTGGTGGTAAAAGTCCCTGTATTGTATATGATGATGCTGATATTAAAACTGCTGCAAAGAGAATTGTTCTCGGTAAATTTTTGAATGCAGGGCAAACTTGTATTGCACCGGATTATATCTTGGTTCAAGAAAAAGTTAAGGATAAATTGCTTATGGAATTAAGAGATGCGGTGCAAAGTTTTTATACGACAGATCCTTCTTCAAGTTATGACTATGGCAAGATCATTAACAGGAGCCGGTTCAAAAAGCTCTCAAGCTACCTGGAGGCAGGAAAAATATTTTATGGTGGGAAAACTAATCAGGACACCTTATACATTGAACCAACAATTCTTGTAAACGT
>JBKJRY010000172.1:0-2636 GCA_046593045.1 Chitinophagaceae bacterium
GAAACATTTACTTGATACAAGCAGCCCATACTGGTTACCATGCACATCAATAGAATTTACATCTTTAGCTGTTGTGTGAATTAAAAAGTAATCAGCAAGTTTATCCCCGGCTGTAAATTCAAATGATGGTTTGGTTTTTTGCAATCTTCCTCCATGACATACCGCACACATATCTAAACTTTGCTGCCGTGAAAACAACGCAGGGTTAATAATAAATTTACCCGTTTTTTCTGTCGGGTTTTGGGTTTGAAATTCCACATGCTGCGCAGCAGGCCCATGGCATTTTTCACAATCAACACCCAATATCATTTTGTTCTTATCAAACGCTTCAGGCTCTATCCCTTCAGCCGAAGTTTTATCAACATAGGTGGAGTGGCACTCTAAACAACGCGATGTAATGGGCCGGTTAAATGCAATCTTATCGGGATAGCCGGGGCTGTTGCTCCATTGGCCGGCACTGGTAAAATAGGTAATGGGTAATTGACATAACCGGCTCTGTAACCAGGTTGCATAGCTTTGTCCTTTTGTTCCGGAACCGATTACCATATCAAAGCGCTGGCTTTTTTTTTCAACACCGTTTATATAGGCTGCCTGGTAGAAGCCCCCGTTTCTTTTTTGCATGGCAATCAGGCTGCCATTGTTATATACAAATGTATTTTTGCCGGTATCAAAACTCCCTTTAATATTTTTTTCTGATGCTACAGCGGAAGTTAGAAAATGAGCGGTGTGGATATGGGTATCATAAATATCCTTATGGCAGGAAATACATTTATCTGAACCTGCAAATTTTTCATAACTGCCGGTTTTTACAGCAGCATCTGATTTATCTTTTTCATTATTGATACATTTTGTTAAAAGAAAAATGCAGAACGAAATGGCAAAAAGACTAAATGCAGAAGAACGATATTTTGTAATACTGTGCATTATGTGATGTAGTAATTACCCATAAATAAATACCTGAAAATCTTAAGTGCCTTAAATTTAAAAAGGGCTGAACAAATGTTGTCAGCCCCCTTTTTTGATTATGCTGCCTGCTATATGAGAAAAACTTATAGTTTGCTATTAAATAATGCCAATACTTCGGTTGCAGTTAAAGCTTTGCCATATAAACGAAACTGATCCATTTTACCGGTAAAGCCATTAATCCAGCCATCTGCAGGCCCGCTTAAACCAGCATGTTTATTCCAGCCGCCCACAACTAAATTAGTTGCGTTACCTAAATTTAAATTTCCAAGTCCGGCAAAATTACCCGCTGCACCAGGAGGTAAAGGAACTTCAGCACCATCATAATAAACTTTTACTGTAGATGTTGTTCCATCATAAGTAAATGCTAAATGATGCCACAGTCCATTAAATAATGGTTTTGTAAAAGATTGATTGGTATACTCAACCCAATGATCCATCAAAGCGAATTTAAAAGTACACTTATCAACTGCTGCATGTTCTACCAATAAAAAAGCAGCGCTTTCATGCCAGTAGTCCTTACTTGCCAAAGAAAAATAAAGCTCTGTATTTGGATTTACGGTGTTATTAACCCACATAGATATGGTGCAGCTTGTTGATTTGTTAAAATCATTTGCAGATGCGTATTTTATTGCTTTTGTTCCATTGCCCTGTATTCCTTTTCCGTTAACGCCCGTAATTGAAACCAGCGGATTATCAGCAGGAAAATTGGCCCGGATACTATCCACCGCATTCATCAACGGGTTAGTAGTAGTACCATCAAAAGCGACATAAAATTTTAATGGCCCCCCCGGATACAAAGGAAAACGAGGATCAATATCTTTTGGATAATCTCCCAATGCCGGCCTGGTTGTTTTTTTACACCCGGCACTTACTACCAATATCATCATAATGAATATGGCAGTTTTAAGCATTTTGTTATGTAAATTCATGATTTATTTTTTTTGTATGATTAATATATTTCAACAACTATTAATTACAGTTATTGAGTTTTGAATTTATTACCATTCGGGATTTTGTATTAACAACCCACCGGATAAAGCGATTGCTTTTTGCGGAAGAGGATAAAACCTGCAACGGTTAGTATAGCCTAAGGATCCCAATTCGGCAATTGCATCTCCCCAACGAACGAGGTCATAAAAACGATACCCTTCCATTGCAAATTCCCAACGCCTTTCGTTTTTAATAGCAGCACGCATTTGTGCCTGGTTTATAAAAGGTATTACCGGAACAATTGTTCTGGTTACGCCCAAGTTACCACTTGCCCTTTTTCTTATCAATTCTAAATTGGCAGCAGCCGTTGCTCCGTCGCCCAATTCGTTACTTGCTTCTGCAATCATTAAGATAACATCTGCATAACGTAAGATTCTATGATTGATCCAGGAAGCTCCGCCATTTCCAAAAATCTGACCGGTAAACTGCCGCATTAGTGGATCTGAATACACTTTTTTATTCCAGTATGGCTGATCAAGACCTGATCCCGGAGCGTAGGGTGGTAAGGTTGCTCCATAACCACCTTGTGCAGGCCCCCCATCAGACTGGCCGGAATATAAGATAGTTTGACGTTTACGTGGATCTGTAGCAGGCCAGTCAGTTTCTAATTTTTGAGTAGGCGCATTCCATCCCCAACCCAAATTCCAAGCATTTGTTGCGCCGCCCTGCCGCACATTTTG
>JBKJRY010000185.1:0-25816 GCA_046593045.1 Chitinophagaceae bacterium
CCCTCGCCACAATACCCAAGAATATTTATCAGTGAATTAAGGGTAAAGGACTTGCCCGCAGAAGCACAAGCCATCATTCATTCATATACAATTGAAGTGACGGCAGATCCGGTTGATACACTTAACCTGGATGATGCTGCCCAGGTAGATGAGTTCCTGCACAGCGCTTTGTGGCGTACACCAGCTTATGCTGATTATTGTACTTTGGCTACCGTAAGCGAATATGCATCCTGGGCTATCTATAACCGTTATTACCTCAATCATTTTACCATCAGCATTCATAATTTTAAGAAGGGCTACAATACCATCAGGGAGTTTAATGCATTTCTTGAACGCAGCGGTTTTCTATTGAATGACGCCGGCGGAAAATCCAAGGAAAGTTCGGATGGATTATTACTACAAAGCAGTACCGTAGCCAAAATGATAGAAGCTGAATTTGCTGGAGGAGAAATTAATTCAATTCCCGGTTCATACGTGGAATTTGCTGAACGGAGACCTTTACCTCAATATGAAAGTCTTTCGGAAAATGAATTGAAAACAGAACACCGGCGGGATGGTTTTGAAGCTAACAATGCCGACAAAATATTTGAAAGCACGTATGTGGCACAAACCGGCAAAATAATTCAATAAGAATAATCAAGCAAATAAAGAATGATAAATATAAAAGAGTTGGGACTTCTGCAAAATGGCGAGGGAGTTTCAACAGGTATCCATTGGATAAAATCTACCGGCGAATTGATTCAATCAATTTCCCCGGTAGATGCAGCACTGATAGGAACAGTTAGGGCTGCAGACAGAGAAAGTTATGAAATTGTACTGAATACTGCTGAGGACGCATTTAAAATTTGGCGCAATTTACCTGCACCAAAAAGAGGTGAAATTGTTAGACAGGTTGGCGTCTTGCTACGGGAAAAGAAGGAAGCTCTTGGAAAGCTGGTATCTTATGAAATGGGGAAAAGTTTGGAGGAAGGTTTGGGCGAAGTACAGGAAATGATAGATATATGTGATTTTTCTGTAGGCCTTTCCAGGCAGTTACATGGCTTAACAATGCATAGTGAAAGGCCCAATCACCGGATATACGAACAATATCATCCTCTTGGAATTGTAGGTATCATTTCCGCATTTAATTTTCCTGTAGCGGTGTGGAGTTGGAACACGATGCTTGCGTTGGTTTGTGGCGACGTATGTATCTGGAAGCCTTCCGAGAAAACGCCCTTATCAGCCATTGCCTGTCAAAATATTATTGCAGAAGTATTTCAGCAAAATAATATTCCGGAAGGTGTATGCAATCTCATTTCCGGGGGACGTGAAGTAGGCGAATGGATGGCTGCGGACAAAAGGGTGGCCCTGATCTCTGCAACGGGTTCCACCAGGATGGGCAAAGAAGTAGGTGCGATAGTTGCTTCGAGGTTGGGTAAAGTATTGCTTGAACTTGGAGGAAATAATGCAATAATAATTTCAAAAGACGCGGACTTGAACATAGCAATAAGAGGTGCATTATTTGGAGCAGTGGGTACTGCAGGCCAGCGTTGTACTACCACACGCCGGTTGATCGTACAGGAAGAGGTTTATGATGAAGTAAAAGAAAAATTAGTTATGGCATACAACCAGCTTCGGATTGGAAACCCAATGCTGAAAGAGAATCATGTAGGGCCTTTAATAGATAAAGATGCGGTTGCCGCATACCGGGATGCAACTGAAGCTTGTAAAAAAAATGGGGGAAATTTTATTGTTGAGGGAGCGGTGCTGGAAGGTAATGGATTTGAAAGCGGATGTTATGTTAAGCCCTGCATTGCAGAAATATCTCCTGATAATAAAATTGCTCATAAGGAAACATTTGCACCTATTCTTTATTTAATGAAATATAAAACGTTGGACGAAGCTATCGCTATTCAAAATACAGTACCACAAGGTTTGTCATCATCTATCATGACGTTGAACTTGAGAGAGGCCGAAACATTCCTATCCTGTCAGGGTTCTGATTGCGGAATTGCCAATGTAAATATTGGTACTAGTGGCGCAGAAATCGGGGGAGCATTTGGAGGAGAAAAAGAAACTGGTGGAGGAAGAGAAAGTGGAAGCGATGCGTGGAAGGTTTATATGCGTCGTCAAACGAACACAATCAACTTTGGGTTAGCATTACCATTGGCCCAGGGTATTGTTTTTGATTTACAGTAAACATTGTCATTATAATGATTTGGTAATAACTAATTGGAAAGCTTCATAAAGAATGGAGGTCTGACTAGATACTTTTACATGTATTATCTAAAATTGCAGACACTATAATGTGGATTTACAAACTCTACACTCAATAATTTTTCTTCTCTATTTGTACAGGGATCGCACTCGTTTTAGTTAATCATGTTCACTATTTGTTGCCCTAATCCTCCGAAAGCCTCAATATATCAATAACTTGCATCTTCTGTATCGGAAAATGATCAGCAAAGCTTACCGTTGCTTTTAGTATTGTTTTACTTGCTTTCTATTTCATTTCTAAGTAATCGGAAAAGTGATTTCTGCTTTAGTGTGGTTTTGTTTACTCTAGCCCAAGCTAAATTCAAAACTGAAATTAAATGCAAGCCAAATCTTATGTTGCAGAAGATAAAATAAGGGCGATACATGAAAGGCACTATTTACACTTTTAAAGAATCTGATATATTGCTTAATATTTTACTACTTACTCTGAGAAGATGGACATTAGATGGAAGAATGCATTCGCAGAAAATTGATAAGAACATATATCTAACAGTATAAAACCTTAAGATTTAATTGAATAATATATCCCGTCCCTGGAAGATTTTTGTGCATTTTTAGAAACTCTTTGTCATAAATCGTTCGCCGGACAGAACGTATTCTTTAAAGGTAGATGTAACTGACACAACGCAGTCAATGTCGATGCTCCTCCGTATGATGTGGTCAGAGTGGTATTATCGAAGATAAAATTAAGGGCATCTCTAATAATCCGATTTTTTGACAACCTTTTATATCCGTTAATTTTTGATGCATTTTGGTTTAGGAATTTTTTATTTTGGTTGCACTTGCGGGTTGGTCCATCCATCTTTTTATTTTTTTTGCCCTTTTTTTAGCGATGGGGCACACTTATCCCATCACCTTTTTAATTCTATGTTTAATTGTACCAACCTGAACAGGTTGTAAGTGAGATTCATTAAGCCGATGCCAGCCTGGTTTCTCACAAAGTTTCTATAGTGCAAATACATTTCATTCATGGTGTTAGTCATGAAGCCAAAAATATGTTCCACCCTGGCTCTTATTTTTGATTTCTTTTTGTTGCGCTGCTGTTGCCGTTTGGTTAATGGTTTATTGCGATACCCTTTTTCATGAATCTGGCTTTCAATGTTTTTCCTGCGGCATACTTGTTCTAAAGCCTCGCTTCTGTAAGCACTATCAGCATATACGGGATGGTTCCCATCTTCTTGTTTATCTAATAGCTCTTCCATTATTTTACTGTCGTGTATGTTGGCCGTTGTAGCTTTGTAAGCTGTGATAAGTTTGGTTTTACCATCGGCCTTTATGTGATTTTTATAACCAAAATGATTTTTGCCGTTGTGTGTCACCCACTGTGCATCTGTATCTTTCTGACGCAATTTGTTTTCACCCCAGTCTTCAGGCACCTGGCCTTCTTTGAGTTGTTTGTTTTCTTCCCGGCTGTTGCGTTGTATAGGCACTTCTACTATTGAGGCATCTACCAATTTTCCTTTGTGCACTATGATGCCATCTTTGTCTAACTGCTTATCCAGGTAAAAAAATAATTTCTCAATCATGCCACCGTTTGTAAGATTATCCCGGAACAACCAAATTGTCTTGGCATCCGGTACAGGATTATTAATTCCCAAACCTAAAAACCGCATAAAACTTAAGCGATCTAGTATAGCGTACTCCATGGCATCATCGCTTACATTATAATATCGCTGCAGAATCAGTATCTTAAACATCAGTATGCAATCGTAAGCGGGACGGCCACCTTTACTCTTATCTGTTTGTTTTTTAAAAAACTTCTCAAGGGGTTTACGGAAGTATTCAAAATCGATGTGGCTGCTTAAACGCTCTAAAGGATCTTGCTTCTTGCTCAACTTCTCCAGGCGGATTTGCTCGTCAAATAATCCTCTTGCTTTTGACATATTTTGTTTTTTATAACAGACAAGATTTATTACTAAAACATTGCTTCGTAACTTAGGTTTTTAGAGATGCCCTTAATTAATAAACGAGGATAATATGGTTAATAAACTAAAAGTCCCGGGGTGGATAATTTTGCCTTTTTTACTGGTGGTGTTTCTGCCATTAAATCATTTTGCACAGCTTGTGTTAAAAACAGAAAAAGGACCATATCCTTCTGCTACACCTCAATATATATTTAGCAATACGTTGAAAGAGCAGGAAGCGGAATTAAAGAATAATCCACTTATGCTTCGTTTTAAAAGATCCAGGGAAAAGCTGGCTTCGGATCGTTATCGGCCGCTCTATCATTTTGTTAGTCCCGAAAATATGCTCAACGACCCAAATGGATTATGTTTCTGGCAGGGAAAATGGCATATGTTTTACCAGGCTTATCCTCCTGATGAATTTCCCGATCCAAAAGATATAAAGAAAAGAAGACAACACTGGGGTCATACTGTAAGCGATGATCTCGTTTATTGGAACGACCTGCCTTATGCTATTTATCCCGGTATTGAAAAGTTGTGTTTTTCCGGGAGCACATGGGTGGAAGATGACCGGGTGATTGCATTTTATCCGGGTATTGAGGCAGGCCAGATGGTAGCCATCTCAGGCGACCCGTTATTACTTAATTGGGATAAGTCAGGACCGCTGAATTGTGATGCGGGTGATGCAGACATTTGGAAAGAAGGCGACAGCTATTATGGTTTGATTGGTGGGGCAGAAACCTACAATGAAAATTCCAAAGGCCTTCCCCATTCCTTCTATAGTGGAGCATACAAATATGCCCTCTGGCCGCAATGGTCACTTTGGAGTTCAAAAGACTTATTAAGCTGGAAACCGGAAGGGAATTTTTTACCAGGAAAAACGCCGTTTACTACCCGTTACGACGACGGAGCCTGCCCGAATTTTCAATCTATCGGTGACAAACATATTCTTCTTTGGTTCAGCCATACGAATGGGGGCCAGTATTTTTTAGGCGACTACGACAAGGATAAGCACAAGTTTACTCCATACGATCACGGCCGGTTCAATCACGGGAGAGTGGCTCCGGGTGGAGTGCATGCACCGTCGGCAGCTGCAGATGGGAAAGGCGGGGTGATCAATATCATGAACATAAACGATGGTAAGCAAAGTAATGACTGGGATCAGATTATGTCCTTATCCCAGCGGCTAACTCTTAATGAGAATAAAACGCTTCACATAGAGCCAGTCGATGCTGTCACAAAACTTCGTATGCAGCATCAGCATATTGGTGAGACCAGGCTGCCTGCGAACAAGGAAATCATTCTTAAAACGATCCACGGAAATGCAATGGAATTGGAAGTTGAGATTGATCCAAAATTATCGCGTTGGGTACAACTGAAAATACTTCGTTCTCCCAATGCCGAAGAGCAGACTTCAATCACTTTTTACAACTTTGATCGTAAGCTTACCTATTGGTACGATACGCAGGGTGAAGTCGTCCTTGATGGATCGCGTTCAAGTAATCTGGATGATGTGTGGGTCAGGCCGCCGGAACGGGCAATAATGAGTAGGGGTGATGAGATGTTGAAACTCCGCGTATTCATTGACCGCAGCGTCGTCGAAGTATTTGTAAACGGTAAGCAATATCTCGGAATGAGAGTGTATCCGGGGCGAAACGATAGCGATGGAGTTTCCCTCAGGGCCGACGGCCAGGACGCGATACTCAAAAATCTTGATGCATGGCAGATGAAACCCATCTGGCCGGTTAAAGAAAGTTCGAAATAAAAATTATGAGCAAATGCTTTATTGGAAATGATATTGCAAAACAAACATGCGCTTGGCAGTTCCGGTCGTGAACATCTAAACTGAATTTACATTATTTAACGGAGTACTATTATTCAATTTGTATCCGATGTGTTGGGCTAGGAAAGCCAGGTTGAAAAACTGATAAACTTTTTTCAATGATTTTACAGTTTGCAAGTTGCTCCGTTTCCTCAATTGCGCATTCTACAAGTTGGTGAAGTAAACCCGGTGCAACCTGGACCCTAGCATTTATGAGAAGAACAACCCTGTCTACCTTTAAATGATCCGCCTCTAACTCGGCCTTTAATACATTCATTGAGGTAAAACTTATTTTTTTTTGTTCGGCACCATCATTTAATAAAAATTTTAAATGAGTGAGAGGATATCCATGCCTAATGATTTCATCATAAATTTTATTTATCAAAATATAGCCTGCGGATACGGCACTTTTATTTGTAGTTACAATACCAATTTCTTCATCCAGCCAAGCCAATTCAGCTTCACCGGCTCCATAGACATTATAATCAATCTCCGGAGATGATCTCAAGAAAGTATTTTGGAAATCATTACAAACACCTAACCATCGCAGGACGCTTTCTTTCGATAAAGAATTCTGGTATAAGATTACCTTACCTCCATAAGCATCTTCAATTAATCTCTTTGCTCCATCTAATTGAATTTCTGATAACAGGTCTATCTTATTTACAACAATGATATCAGCTTCTTCCAGCTGCTTTTCATAAATATAATTTACATTAGGACTAAAGATTGTCTTTTCATGTTGTAAAAAATTCATCAATAATCTGATATCTGAAAATACAGAAAAGACAATTTCATATTGACCTGGATTAAACTTCAATAACGGGTTAATGACTGTTGCCGCCAGGTCAACACATGAACCAACTGATTCTGCAAAAATTATATCAGGATTGATATTATGTAAAAATGACTGAATACTTTTTTCTAATTTCCCGTAATTACAGCAAAAGCAACCATTGGCTATTTCTCCGGAAGGAATATTTTGACTTTTAATAAACTCAGAATCCACCTGCTGCACACCCTGGTCATTAGTTATCACTCCTACCTTCAATTTATTTTCCAGCAGACACTTTGCCGCCTGGTGAATGCCTGTAGTTTTCCCACTACCTAAAAAACCTCCGACTAAAAATAATTTCACCAGTTTATAGTTTAACTCAATTTTGATATTAGTACATCGCCTTCTGTCAGTAAAACTGCCTGGTCCAAAACGATTATACACTTTGTTCCGGTTTGTTCAAATGTGCTGGCTAATACTTTGTTGTTTAGTAGCGTCTCTACTTTTTTTGTGCTATGGTTTTTTTCCAACTCTTTACTCAGTCTTTTTAATTTTAATTTTCCGTATTGAACCTTAATTTCAGATGAAAATGCATCCTGAGTTCTTTGCTGGGCATATGAACCCCAACCTTCAGCTGCCGTAAAGGGAGCTTTGAAGTTGCCTGGGCTTAGCTTTGGTGCAAAACCAATCTCACCTTTTGGACCATGGTAGGTGAATCCGCAAGCACTTATAAATGTCCCATAACTTGCCATTGCACGGGCATAGTGATCACTACATTCAATCTCATTGAAAGGATTTCGCTTAAACGCATGATATCGATCGTGAATTGTTTTGGTAAGAATCAAAGATTCTTCTATCATGCCTTCTGCCATCATATGGGCAGCCACCTGGTGCTCAAAGCCAGTCATGCATTCACTGAAATAACCAATTTGCCAGGCCTTTGCATCGCCATATGGCTCAGGATCATTTTTAGGATTCGTATTCATAACCATTCCCCCCTCGCCTGCCAGAGCATAGAACCTGCCCCCTGGATGTTCCTTGATATAAGGTCCTACGTCAGGCATATAATTATAGTTCCAAAGGGCGCGTAGCGCACTCATCGTTTTTTCTTTATCAATAATTCTTCCTAATCCAACCTGCCAGGCCCATGCCTGTCCGTATACCTGGTCTATATGGCAAGTATCATATGAACCAATTCCTTTTTTTCCTTCCTTAGGATCGGGCCGATGTATGAAATATTCGCCATTGAAAAGATACTGTTCCATGTTTTGACTTCCTTTTTCCACATAGTTCCGGCAGGTTGCAGCAAATTCATTATCATTCATTTCTTCAGCCATAGCCTGCCCGGCACGAACACCGGCGATACACAGTCCGACAATCCAGGAAATTTCTCCACTCCATAAGGCATCGAGAGTATTCTCCATGGGTGTGTCTTCCATTCCATCTTTATTTTTATCCTGAAGCATGACAAATTCAACAGCTTTCTTAATCTTTGACCAGTTAGTTTTTAAAAAAAGGTCATCATTTGACATCAAGTATTCCCGGTAAATCCGTAAAAGAGTGCCTGCCTGGCCATCAATAGAAGGGCCTGTTTTTTCTCCCCTGATGCGTATCATGCCGGTAGCCTCATCAAAACCAATTCCTAAATCAACACGCGCCCTTTCATCTTTTTCAATTTTTGGGAAAATACGTGACATGGCTTGCGTGTATTGATAAACGTGAGTACAGGTTCCATGGCAGCATCCTACTCCTTCCCATGCATAAAATCTACCTGATTGAAATCTATGTGATGTTGAAGTTGCAAGTGTTGAAATATTCATAAAAGTTCTTTCCATGAACCACCAGGGTAGCGTGCTATCAAACCATGTTTTTTGCCATAGGAATGTATCGTTATGAAGCTTTTTATATTGGGCTGCGATATAATCTGATACAGATTTGGCATCCTTATATTTTTTGGTATAATAATGAAACTCTGTGTCCTGCACAGTCATGCCCTGATCAGATGAAGCATTGTTAAATGAAACATTTGGTGTATACCAGCTAATAATAAAATCATTAGCAATATGCTGATTGGGTTGTAAAACATGCGAATTTATTATTACAGCCATTGGTGAATCGGGCGATGAACTAAATAAATCCTTCAGACCAGGAGATTGAACCGCCTGCTTGTTAAAGTCATTAATGCAAATAGCATTTTTATCTTTCGTTGCAAATGCCATATTACCAAAATCCGGGGCTTTTGATAATTTTTTATTTCCAATGTTGCATTCAAGAGTTATGCCATTGGAATCAGCTGTTTTGTAAGTTTTATTTATTCTTTTAAAGTCAATTTTATTCTGATCATTATTCAACAGCATTTTATTTTCGAGCCACCCTATAATCTCTACAGAAATATTATCTTTTGAAAGGTTTTTTACTGAGATCGATTGGATGGTGGCGGGTAAGCCACTTTTATCCGCATCGCCGGGTACAAAAGGCGAGAATGCACTCATTGTAATTTGAAAAGGTAATTTTTCATCAGTATAAGTAATATTTGCTATTGGATAAGTAGCTTCAAAAGCAATTTCATCCCAATCATCCTGGTGCAGTCTTTTTGTTATAACAGCACCTTTATATTTAATTCTTATGGCAAAGCCCTGTTGGATTGGATTTACTTCTTCAGTAGCAGGTTCGAGATATAAAGCGCCGTAAACATTGTTGATTTTTTCTACATTAAATCCTTCTAATTTTATTGGTAGCTCTTTATGCACAACTCCTAATGTGTTCTGATTGAAAATATCCCATAACCAAAGTCTGCCATCCCCTCCTAAATATACAGTACCGCAGAAAATGCCACCAACTGGCATACCTATATAGCGCAATTCGTTTTTACTTTTTAAATATTTTGTTACTTTTCCCCTGTCATATAATGACTGAACCCATTCCCGGTCCATTTTCTTATCTGCCGGAAATTTTGAAAGAGAGAAATCGGATAATTTAAAAGGTCCCGCAATCAAAGGAATTTGAGAAGTCAAAAAACTCCCGCCAAGCAATCCTGATGACTGTAAAAATTTGCGTCTTTTCACGTTTTATTCATATTTTATTAATGGGGAGAATTCTACATTCCAATATTACTGGTATAAACTTTTCCCCAATGGTTGATTCAAATATTTGGGTAACAAAAAACTTTCTGCGGCAATTTATGTTATTCTTTTTTTTGAACAAAATTGGCTTTATAGCGTAGGTATCAACAACGAATTTTTTTTTGGCATCGATAGATATTCTTCCTGGTGAACGATAGGGTTCAGTTACCCCGGTAAATACAGCATACCTTGTTGCCCCATAAAAGATGAATTCGCTTAGGATTGACGGAGCAATTTTTCATCACGCACATGAAATTTTTCCTAAGCTGAGTTTCTTCCCGCATTTATAATTCCGAACGAACAACGCATCGCAAGCTTTTCGAAAGTCTCTTTTAAACTTTTTGTTACGGGCTCTGTCTCCGGTTCCCTCAGGCTGGCTATCGCGAATTGCTGTATGGTAACTAATGGCAACACAATTTTTTCCCTCATGCTGATTGATAATTTCTCAATAGCATATTCGGCCATTAATTCATTTTTCCCATTCAGTTGTAAAAGATATTTTTCTGTAATAAGGTATTCCTTGAATATCATATTCCATATCTCACCATATCTTTCGTCTTTTGATAAATATTCAGTCAGCGGGAAGAAGCATTTTTTCATTGCCATTTCACAATTATCAATTAGTGTTTTAAAAAATAATGAACTGTGGTATAAAGTTTTGAGTTGACTAAATTTTCCTTCTTTGTCGAGCTTTTGTAAAGCTGTCCCCACTCCATAATACCCGGTTACATTTTGCTTAAGCTGGCTCCATGCGCCTACAAAGGGAATGGCACGAAGGTCTTCGAGATTTAATTTACTTGAAGCCCCGCGCTTTGATGGCCGGCTTCCAATATTAGTTTTGCCATAAAATTGCAGCGGACTTATATAAGTCAGGTAGTCAATAAAATCAGGATGATTTTTAAGCGCAACATATGCATCAAAACTTTCATCAGCCAGTTGATGCAACAATGCCTCCTCTTCCTCCTGGAGTGTAACATGCCTGTTAGAAAAAAGATCGTTTGAAATACCAGCGTGTATCAGTTGTTCAATATTGTATTGAGCAGCATCGATCGTTCCAAAGTTGGAACTCACTGTTTGCCCCTGTATGGTCAATTGTATTTCTTTATTGGAAATATTTTTACCCATCGAAGCATAAAATTTATGCGTTTTACCGCCGCCTCTTGCCGGAGGGCCTCCACGTCCGTCAAAGAAAACCACGTCAATACCATATTCCTTTGAAACCGAAGTAACTTCTTCTTTAGTTTTATAAATGCTCCAGTTCCCCATCAGGTAGCCCCCATCTTTGGTGCCATCAGAAAAACCAAGCATGATGGTCTGGCGGTTATTTCTTCTTTTCAGATGGTCCATGTATGTTTCATTCTGGTATAAGGTTTCTATGATGTTTGCTGCATTTCGCAGATCATCAATGGTCTCTATAAGCGGAACAATATCAACATGCAATGCTTCTTTTTTCCAACCACATAAAACAAACAGGCCATATACTTCTAACACGTTTAACGCACTGCTGGAGTGGCTGATTATGTACCTGTTACAGCCTGGTTCTCCATTATATTCCTGGATTAATTTTATTGCTTTTATACTCTCTATAGTGTCACTTATTACGGGATCTTTATAATCTTTTTCAGAAAGTGTCGCTGTATTAGCCGTGATAAATTCAATCTTTTTATCGTCAGGTAATTCGTTATAGTCTCCTGGAAGAACGTTTCCATCGGCTGCTAATTGCTGGAAGACCGTTTTATGTATCGAACTATCTTGTCTTATGTCAAGCGATGCAAAGTGTAATCCAAAAACATGAATTTTATTTATGAGGTTATCAACCAAATAAAGAAACAAGCTGTTATGTTGGTAAATAAGCGTTTCACGTACCGTATTCAATACATCAAGAATTTCTCCTTTGCTCAAACGCGTACGATTGCCCGGTATAAAAATATTATTATATAATTGGGTTTCAAGGTCGGCCAACAAAACATCCACCTTTTTAAAAGTAAGCCTGCGCCTTAGTTTCCTTATTTCCAAATAATAACATTTGATAATGCCGCCTCTTAAAGCATCAGCAACTTTCAACGTGGTTTCAGAGTTTACAAATGGATTGCCATCCCTGTCTCCTCCAGGCCAAAATCCCATCTTGATAATTGGATTATCCTGGTGAATTGCATCAGGAAACTGGTTTTTAATAAATGATAAAATCCTTCCTGCGGCAGCAAAAAATACATTTTCCAGGTACCATAACAGGCTTAAAGCCTCGTCATAAGGAGTGGGCTTTTCTTTTTTAAAAAAAGGAGTTTTACCCAACTGTTGCAAATACATATTTATCTGCGCAGCGTTATTTTCCTTAAGAGACTTTGAAAGATCATTTATTATTCCCAGCACTGAGCCCGGGTAAAATTGTGTTGGATGTGCAGTAAGAACCAGTTCGATAGAAAAATGTTCGAGTTTTTTTGAAAGTTCAGCTTCTTTTTTATTTTGAATGACTTCCAGTTCCAATTGTTTTAGCGTGCCGGCTCCCCCGGTATCATGCACATGTAAAAAGGCGGCATCTTCTAACGCATCAAACAGCACAACCTGTCTTTCCACAAATTGCGTGAATCGAAAAAGCAGGTCAAGCTTTTCGTGCTGTGTTGTAAAAGAGGTATGTTTTTGAAAAAATTCTTCAATAATTTCCGCAGGGCTCAGCTTCTTTTTATAACCTTCTTCGCAAATATTTACGAAGAGTGATAAGAAAATCCCGGTTTTCTCAATTCTATGAAAGGGCAATGAAGTAAAAAGGCTATTATAAAGTTGGTACTTTATGCCAACATAATTCTTAAAGTGCTGCAGCCCCGGAGAAGCATGATTATCCATTGTTAAAATTTAAAAAAATAAAATAAAATAAAAATTAGCAGCAATCGTTTTAAGCCATGAAAATACTTCAAAAAATTCGTTTAAATTTTCTCTTTACAATCAATTAGCTTATTTTTGAATTCTTGCAATATAATTCCAACCATATTACCTCGTGTATACATTCAAATGTAGTTTTCGCTACTTTCACTTCAATTATTACCCGCAAGGGTTAGACATTTCCATATTGTCTTTGGGCTTATAGCCACTTTCAAAATCTATTATTGTAGAATATGAATCTTAAAATTTTTTTCAAACATTTTTTATGCGGGTATTAAAATTCGGAGGAAGCTCCGTAGCGAATGCAAACAATATTAATAAAGTCATCAGTATACTTCAAGGATCTGTTGAAAAGGATAATAATACTATAGTTATTCTGTCTGCTTTTGGAGGTGCTACAGACGATTTGCTTGAAGCCGCTGCACTTGCCTCTGTTGGTGATGCTGCCTATAAAGAAAAATTATTGTCCATAGAAAACCGCCACTTATCGGCTGTGAGGGAACTGTTTCCGCTTGATAAACAGAGCGGTGTGTTAAGTATGGTGAAAAAAAGGTGTAACGAGATTGAAGATATCTGTAACGGAGTTTTCTTATTAAGAGAACTTTCCATGCGCACTAAAGATATCATTATAAGTTATGGTGAACTATTGTCTTCCCAGATATTTGCAGCGAAATTAAAATCCAATGGTATAAATAATGTCTGGAAGGATGCCAGAGAACTGATAATGACCAATTCAGAATTTGGCGCAGCCAATGTTGATTTTCCATTGAGTAATAAAAATATCAGGGAGTTTTTCAATACTGTTGAAAGCCCTGTTTACATTATTCCGGGTTTTATATCATCAGATAAAAACGGTAACACAACCACGCTTGGAAGAGGCGGTTCTGATTATACTGCCGCTATAATTGGTGCTGCATTAGATGCTTCAATTGTCGAAATATGGACCGATGTTTCAGGAATGATGACTGCTGATCCCCGATTAGTATCAAATGCTAAAATTATTCAACAACTGTCTTACCAGGAAGCGATGGAGCTATCTCACTTTGGTGCGAAAGTAATTTATCCGCCGACTATACAGCCTGTGATGAGTAAAGGAATTCCTGTGAGTATAAAAAATACATTTTCTCCCACAGACAGTGGTACATTAATTCATAATGAAGTGGATGAAAATGGAAACACCATACGCGGCATTTCAAGCATCGGTAATCTTGCATTGCTAAGCCTGGAAGGTAGCGGTATGGTAGGCATTCCCGGATTTTCTAAAAGACTTTTTGAATCACTATCCGGCGAGAAGATTAATGTAGTTCTTATTACCCAAAGCTCATCAGAGCATTCAATTTGTGTAGGTATCGATGCAGCAACTGCGGATAAGGCAAAGGAAGTAATCGATACTGCATTTGATCATGAAATAGAAATAAAGAAAGTAGATAAGCTTATAGTTGAAAAGGATCTTGCCATTGTTGCCCTGGTGGGAGATAACATGAAAAGCCATCCGGGTATAAGCGGCAAAATGTTTGGCGTGCTTGGAAGAAACGGCGTAAATGTGAGAGCCATTGCGCAGGGATCTTCTGAAAGAAATATTTCGGCCGTAATTGCCATACGTGACGTAAAAAAAGCGATAAACGTTTTGCACGAAGAATTTTTTGAAACGACGTATAAGCAAGCAAACGTATTCATAAGCGGGGCAGGAAATGTAGGTAGTAAATTACTGGCCCAGTTGCAACAACAAAAGCAATATTTACAGGACCATATGCGGTTGCAGGTTAGAGTTACGGGTATTGCGAACAGCCGAAAAATGTTGTTCAATGATGATGGAGTTGACCTTGCAAAATGGAAAGAGTTACTGGAAGGGGCAGAGCCGATGAACATGCCTGAAATGATAAGCACCATCAGGAAAAAGAATCTCAGAAACTCTGTGTTTGTAGATGTGACAGCAAACAATGATGTGGCAGCAATTTATGGGAATTTTTTGGAGCGAAGTATTTCAGTAGTAGCCTGCAATAAGGTGGCGTGCTCGTCTTCTTATGAATATTATAAAAAGCTGAAGGATCTTGCAAGAGAGTTTAACGCGCTGTTTCTTTTTGAAACTAATGTGGGGGCCGGTTTGCCGGTAATAGGCACATTGAATGACCTGTTGCGAAGTGGGGATAAAATAAACAGGATAGAAGCTGTTCTAAGTGGAACGCTCAATTTTGTTTTTAATAATTATACCGGTGAAAAAAGTTTTGCCAAAGTAGTAAAGCAGGCACAGGATGAAGGATATACTGAACCTGATCCGCGATTGGATTTAAGCGGCATGGATGTAATGCGTAAGGTGATGATTCTTGCGAGAGAATCAGGTGAGCATTTGGAAATGGATGATATAAGCAATAATCCCTTTATGCCTGAAGCCTGCATGCAGGGAGACGTTGAGAATTTCTATAACGAAATGGAAAAACACGAAAAGGATTTTTTGAAATTAGTTTCAAAGGCCAAAGAAGAAGGTAAAAAATTAAAGTTTGTTGCAAAATATGAGAATGGGAAAGCTGCTGTAGGATTAGAGCATATTGATCCGCAGCATGATTTTTACCATTTATATGGAAAGGATAATGCTGTGCTTTTTTATACCAATCGTTATGTTGAGCAGCCATTGGTGATAAAGGGTGCAGGTGCTGGCGCAGAAGTAACAGCATCAGGTGTTTTTGCAGATATTATAAGAGCAGCAAGCCCGTCGAATTAATATCGGGAGAAGAATTGTTACAAAAATAAACCGGGTAATGGGAAATAATGAATTAATAAAAAGAAACCAGTTTGTTGAAGACAAAGCAATCAATGGCCAATGGGTCAAAGTGCTTGCTCCTGCTACTATTGCCAACCTGGTTTGCGGTTTTGATGTATTGGGTCTTGCTTTAAAAGATCCAAGCGATTTAATGGAGGTTCATTTAAGTGATAAGCCTGGGATTCGAATACAGCATAATGATAATTTCAATCTACCCGTTATCCCTGGAGAAAATGTTGCTGGTGTTGCGCTTTTGGAATTAATGCAGGAGATTGACCCGGCAATTGGCTTTGACATTACTATTGAAAAACATATAAAGCCAGGCAGCGGACTTGGCTCAAGCGCTGCGAGTGCTGCGGGAATTGTAGTGGCCGCGAATCATTTGCTTGGAAATATTTTTTCTAAAGAAGACCTGGTAAGGTTTGCAATGGCAGGAGAAAAGCTGGCATCAGGAGTGAAACATGCTGATAATATTTCTCCGTGCATTTATGGTGGGGTTACACTTATACGCTCAATTTTTCCTTTGGATATAATTTCATTGCCGGCACCGCCATTGTTTGTTACCGTAGTTCATCCGCAGATAGAAGTAAAAACTTCAGATGCCAGGGAAATTTTACGAAAAGAGGTGCTGTTGAAAGATGCTATAAAACAGTGGGGAAATATTGCAGGCCTTGTTGCCGGTTTTATGAAAAATGATTATGGACTTATCAGCCGCTCTCTTGAAGATGTTATCATCGAGCCGGTTCGCAGTATGCTTATTCCGGGCTTCGATGAGGTAAAGAAAAAAAGCGTTGATGCGGGGGCGTTAGGTGGTGGTATTTCCGGTTCCGGACCGTCAATTTTTATGTTGTGTGAAAAAGAACACACCGCGAAAAAAGTTGAAAATATAATGAAAGACATTTATGACAGTACAGGTCTTGCATATTATACTTATGTAACAACTATTAACAACGAAGGAATTTTGATAAATGGTAATGGAATTGATCAATGATATTTTATAACTGAGAACCTGCGGCTTGCGACTCTCAACTTTCAACCAAAATAATGCTCTATCACAGTACTAATAATAATTCTCCAAAAGCAAATTTTAAAGAAGCAACTATAAAGGGGCTGGCACCTGATAACGGTTTGTATTTCCCCGAAACAATTCCTTCTATTGGTAAAGAATTTATTGAGAACATTTGTGATTATTCACCGGAGGAAATTGCCTTCAATGTTATACGACCTTATGTAGGCGATGTAATTCCGGCTGATGAATTAAAAAGCATCGTGTCTGAAACAGTCAATTTTGATTTTCCGCTTGTTAAAGTTTCTGAGAAGATTTTTTCCCTTGAATTATTCCATGGCCCTACGTTAGCTTTTAAAGATGTTGGTGCAAGATTTATGAGCAGGTGCCTCGGTTATTTTGTAAAGGGCAATAAGAAGAAAGTTACCGTGCTGGTTGCTACTTCGGGCGATACTGGCGGCGCTGTTGCCAATGGTTTTTACGATGTTGAAGGAGTAGATGTTGTAATTCTATATCCTTCAGGCAAAGTAAGTAGCGTCCAGGAATTGCAATTGACAACATTGGGTAAAAATATAAAAGCACTTGAAATTGATGGCACCTTTGATGATTGCCAGAAAATGGTGAAGCAGGCATTTGCAGATGAACAATTGAACCAGGAAATATTTCTGACATCCGCAAACTCGATTAATGTTGCCAGGTGGTTGCCTCAACAGTTCTATTATTTTTTTGCATTCAGGCAATGGGATGATAAAAATAATCCTCCGGTAATAAGCGTCCCAAGCGGAAACTTTGGTAATATATGTGCCGGGTTGCTTGCACACCGTTCCGGCCTGCCAGTTCAACATTTTATCGCGGCATGTAATGCGAATAATGTTGTGCATGAATATCTCGAAACAGGAACCTATTCTGCAAAGAAGTCTGTCGCCACAATTTCCAATGCAATGGATGTGGGAAACCCGAGCAACTTCGTACGCATACTCGAGCTGTTCGAAAAGCAGTTTGATTCTCTTAAAAATGTTTTAAGCACTTATACAATTTCCGATCAAGAAACCAAGGCAGTTTTAAAGGGAGCTTATTTAGAAAATAATTATTTATTAGACCCGCATGGGGCGGTAGGTTATTTGGCCTTGAAAAGATATTTACATGACCACCCGGGTCTGAGTGGTATGTTTTTGGAGACAGCGCATCCTGTAAAGTTTTATGATGTTGTTGAACCAATTATTCAACAATCAGTGCCAATGCCAACTTCAATAAACAATTTGTTGAAATTAAAAAAGGAAAGTGTCAGGATGGCGGCAACTTTTAAAGATTTGAAAGAATTTTTGTTGAGGTAAAACAAATAAGTCCTGATATACTACATTATTTTTTCTGAGCATACTTCATGTGGTTTTAGAATTTCCACTAAATATATCACCTGTTAAAGGAATAGGGTACTAAGAAAGACTGCCTGTTAAAACAGCTACAGATATTTAAGAAGCTTTTACCGTTTTTCTAAAATGAAGTTATAGGTCAATCCCCTTAGCGGATCTGTATCTTTCTTTTGATTATTTTATTTATGCATGTATTGCGGTTGATTCTTTCACAGGCAAGTCTCTGATGCTTATAAGGGTCTCTACAAAGGAGTTTTGATAACAAAGCGCAATAACATATGTCGCCAATCGTTTTTAAACGCGGCATTCATAATGTTACTAGGCTATAAATGCGGGTAGAAAATGTGAGGCACATGTCGTATGTTATTGTAACTTTAATCAGAACTCATGAAACACTTTTTTTGGATTGCATACTTCTGCTTTTTATTTATCAGCTGTAAAAAAGAAAGTCATTCTCTTACCGCTGACACACCTGATCCTGTAACAGAAATTCCGCTTAATTTAATAAAATATACTATTTATAAAGGGCAGCAATATTGTGATCAAAATACTTACAAGCCTATAGTCTTTTCTGAATTAAAATTCAGTGTAAAATTTGATAGTTCTGCTATTTATTCTACCGAAAATCCAGGGAATCAAACTGACATTAATAAGCTCTACGGTTTTTCCGATAATAACACAGATCATCATCAGTTTAGTGCAAGATTTGGATGGAGGTGGAGTGATAAAGCACTGAGGCTATTTGCTTATATATATAATGATAGTAAAAGAGTCTCTAAGGAATTAGGCACTGTAATTATAGGCGCAGAAAATTTTTGTTCAATTAAAATTGCAGCAGGCACTTATATCTTTTCGTTAAATAATAAGTCTGATACACTAACAAGAAAAAGCATTACACAAAAAGCTGTGGGTTACCAGCTTTATCCATACTTTGGTGGCGATGAAGTTGCACCTCATGATATCAGCATCTGGATTAAGGATTTGCCTTAAATTATATATTAAATTATGAGGTTCTCATTATTACCCCAGTCCTAAATCTTAGGTCGCTCTTGACTTTACGTTCCAGAATATTATTGGTCGTTATTAGATCAATTCCAAAGTTTACCTATGGCAAACCACATATCCAAAGAAAAACGAGCCGTTAGAATGGAAACGACAGAATACCCTTTATTGCGGTTTTTTACTTCAACATCTTAAAAAGCAAATTGAATTTCCCGTCATTTAATAAAAAAGTATCTTAGTGTTACAATAATTTCATCTATTATTTGGCAATGACAAATTTAATTCCTCCAATTATACAGGCAGCAGAGTTGGTCAATATTCAACAAGGCAATAACATTATATTGATAGATGTCCGTACAGGTCCTGATGCCCATCGGAAATATTTAAATGAACATCTTAAAGGGGCCTTCTTTGTTGACCTTGAAAAACAACTTGCTGATATAAAAACGGATGTAGCTGAAGGAGGCCGGCATCCTTTGCCTAATCCTCAAAAGTTTGCACGACTTGCAGGTGACCTTGGCGTAGATGCCGCTTCGCATATAGTAGTTTATGATGATAAAAATGGTGCCAACGCTGCTGCCCGCTTCTGGTGGATGATGCGTTCCATAGGACACAATAGAGTTCAGGTGCTCGATGGGGGTTATGATGCTGCGGTACAGGCAGGATTTTCAACCAACCATGGTGAGGAGAAAGCTTCAACAAAAGATTCCTACAAAACAAGCGGATGGATACTGCCAACTGTTACGATGTTGGAGGTAGAGGAAGCCGCTGGCGATCACTCATTCACAGTAATTGATGTTCGTGAAAAAAAGCGCTACGATGGAGAATATGAGCCGATTGATTTAGTTGCCGGGCATATTCCCGGGGCAATAAATATACCATTTACGAATAACCTGAATGAGGAGGGCCTCTTCTTATCTTCTTCTGAATTAAAGGATAAATACAAAGATCTACTTGAAGGGATTGATCCTGAAAAAATAATGGTGCATTGCGGATCGGGCGTAACGGCATGCCACACCATATTAGCGATGGCTTCCGCGGGATTCACGCTACCCTACCTTTATACAGGTTCATGGAGTGAATGGTCCCGTAATAATAAGCCCATAGCCACTTCTGTTAAAAATTAATGAGAATTATTAGTACTGTTGGGGCATTAAACCCTTTACAAAACACCAGTTCCGTAATGAATTCCACCGGTGTACTACTATAATGACCATGGTATATTTACTAATTCTTACGGTATTTTCTGAACAGGCATAATTAAGCAGTACTGCTCTTGTGGAGGGTAGTGCGACTGTATATCTTTGTACCAGAAGTTGATTGATGTTCAACAAACATTAATCAGATATCCAAATCCATTGAAAAGTTCATTATCCAAATCCATTGAAAAAAGCCCGTTTCCAAATCCATGAAAACTAAAAAAAATCCGATGTCAGTCAACTTCTATTTTATTTTTCAATACCTGTAACCAACATATATCCAAAGAAAAACAGCGCTTTAAAAAAGTATCCAAAACATCCTGCAAAAAACTTTACCCCTGGGATTAAAAATTATTTCAAATAAAAAGCCCCGCAACATGCGGGGCTTTTTATTATTTACTTCAGTTTGTTCCGGCCGCCCAGAAAATTGAATTTTTGAAAATAGTTGTATAGCTGCTGTTTTGAAAAAGGACTGGCGAATGTCCCATAAATATATAAATGTTGCGTGCCGGGTAACTTAAGTTTGTCCATACGACAGGATGATCACCCATTTTTATATCAGAATCAGGTTCGTAAGTTGATTCGTCAACACTTGCTATTACATGTACAGCCGGCCGCGGACTTTTATTATAGGTATACCATTCTTCTTTTTCAATTGTAAATGAAGAAGGAATTCCATTCATCACGGGATGATTAATATCTTCCACATTCACTTTTGCTGTAACAAATGTTGATATGTAATTTTTATATCGAATGTCACCCATAAAACTTGAGAACCATTGCCACATAGGATAGCCGTCAAATTCACCTAACAGGCTGGCATGATGAAAGCCAATCCATCCTCCCAGGCCCTTCGTAATATAATTTTGAAAAGCTTTTACTGCTGCTTCTTCCCATGCATAAGGCGGGTAATCGAGTTGAATAAAAAGCTGGTATTGTGACAAAAAATTTTCATTGACCAGCTTTGTATTTTGGATGTAGTCAATGGCAAATCCACTGTCTGCAGCTAGTTTATCAAGCCAAATTCTTGCTGCTTTTGAATAGGCTACATGATGTCCTCCGTTTTCATACAAAGCAATTACTTTAAACTTTGGAGTTTTTTGTTGTGCATGTATCGTTTCAAAAAAAGCGAAGCAACAAAAGCAAAATAATAATATCACTGATTTCATTCTCATATTATATTTTATATAATTCGCTAATCTATATAAAATCGGGGTAGCCGGGAAAAAATATTTACCTAATGGCTTACTTGGCGAGTACGATTTGGTTATAATACATTTTTCTGCTCGTATTTTTACCATTACCACAGTAATTTCTGTGTATTAATAATTAAGCAGTACTGCTCTTGTCCAGGCCATGCGTGATGGTATCTTTGTACCAGAAGTTGATTGATGTTCAACAAACATTAATCAGATATCCAAATCCATTGAAAAGTTCTTTATTCAGATCCATTGAAAAAGGCCCGTTCCAAATCCATGAAAACTAAAAAAAATCCGATATCAGTCAACTTCTATTTTATTTTTCAATACCTGTAACCAACATATATCCAAAGAAAAACAGCACTTTAAAAAAGTATCCAAAACATCCTGCAAAAAACTTTACCCCTGGAATTAAAAAACTATTCCAAATAAAATGCCCCGCAACATGCGGGGCTTTTTATTATTTACTTCAGTTTATTGGCTTCAAAATAATGCTTATCCTTTGCAACGTCTATTGTTATTTTATCTTTTATTCTATATTTTAATTTTCTTGTTGCATTGAAATTATCTTTAGTTTTTTGAGAAGCGAATAATGCTTCATGAAGTCTATAGTTGTATGTCTTACATTTGTTATAAAGAAATGATTGTATGCTGAAAAGCCGACTTCAATTTTCCAATATAATAATATCCTTCTTTTTTGCCTTAGCATCTTGTAAAACGAAGATTACTGTCCAACACCAAACCAACAGCGATACAATTGTTGGGAAAATATGGTGGAAAGAACCAGTGATCTACCGGGTCTATCCAGGAAGTTTTAAGGATAATGATGGCGATGGCGACCTCAAGGGAATTATTTCAAAACTCGATTATCTGAAGAGCCTTGGCATTGATGCTATTTGGCTAAATCCTATTTATCAGTTTCGTAATTATGATAACGGCTGTAATGTAAGTGATTACTACAAAATACAACCGCAGTTTGGATTAATACAAGATTTCGATTCACTTCTTAATGGCTTGCATAAAAGAAGTATAAAGCTTGTAATGGATGTGGTAGTAAATCACAGCAGTTCCCAGCATGAATGGTTTAAGCAATCCCGCAATTCACGAAATAATCCTTATCGGAATTATTATCATTTGTGGGATGCTGAAAGTGGCAAGCCCACACCACGTGATAGTTTTTTTGATGTCCGTAAAGCAAAATTGCGCATAAATAATTACTCAGATCCTTCAAAAGATAATTCTTTACAGCTTTATGAAGCCGCAGTGCATGAGCTGTAATATTCCTGGCCTCTATTGTTATCAGGTATAGAAAAATAAACTGAAACCGGCATTTAAAAATTGATTGATGTATGAAAAGAAAATATTTTATTCTCTTTGGTTTCATCATTGCAAAGTTTGTTCTCCAATATGCACTTGTAAGCCCGGCTTATGACCTGCAGCGGGATGAATATTTACACCTTGACCTGGCAAACCATCTGGCCTGGGGTTATATTTCTGTTCCACCTCTAACATCCTGGATCGCCTATATTATTAAATTATTGGGGAATGGTATTTTTTGGGTTAAATTCTTTCCTGCACTCTTTGGAGCTTTAACCATTCTGATTGTTTGGAAAATAATTGAAGAATTAAAAGGAGGCTTGTTTGCTTTGGTATTAGGTTCACTGGCTATTTTGCTGTCAGTTATTCTGCGTATTAATATATTGTTTCAGCCCAATTCATTTGATATTTTTTTCTGGACACTGGTGTACTTTACTTTCATAAAATATATTAATACCACTAATTCAAAATGGCTGTATATAACCGCAGTTGCACTTGGCTTCGGTATTTTGAGCAAGTACAATATTGTTTTCCTGCTGGTGGGCTTACTACCGGCAATTTTGCTGGCAGAACATCGAAAAATATTTCTAAAAAAAGAATTGTACATCAGTATTGCTATCGCTTTTGTAATAGTGTTGCCAAATTTTATATGGCAATATAAAAATGATTTTCCAACATTCAACCAGTTACAGGAATTAGCAAGAACACAGCTTGTAAATGTTGACAGGTTTGGTTTTGTAAAAGAACAGTTTTTATTTTTTTCCAGTTCAATAATTGTTCTTTTAGCTGCATTTGTCGCATTATTATTTTACAGGCCTTTCAAAAAATTCAGGTTATTTTTTTATAGTTATTGCATCACTTTAGCCATATATATATTTTTAAAAGCTAAAGCATATTATGCAATTGGCCTCTACCCGCTATTGATCGCTTTTGGCTCAGTGTATTTGGAAAGATTATTGACAGGAGGATGGAAAAGATATGTAAAACCTGTTTTAATTGTATTGGTTATCGCTTCTTCAATACCATTTATTTTAATTGCATTTCCCATTGTAAGCCCCCGGAAAATTTCAGAAAATAGCAAGCGCTATGAAAAATTAGGATTATTGCGCTGGGAAGATGGAAAGGAACATAACCTCCCCCAGGATTTTGCAGATATGATAGGGTGGAGCGATCTTGCAAAAAAAGTAGATGCCGCTTATGAGAATCTTGAAGACAAAACACACACGTTAGTATTTTGTGATAATTACGGGCAGGCAGGTGCAATAAACTATTATTCAAAATTTAAGAATATAAATGCAGTTACGTTGAATGCTGACTATATAAACTGGATACCACTTGATAAAAAAATCAATAATGTAATTCTTATACAAGACGCCTCCGATGATGATAGTGCCAGGATAGAAGAAAGGCCTTTATTTGACACGGTCTTTCTTGTCGGTCAAAACAATAATCCATATTCAAGAGAACAAGGCACAAAAATTTATTTATTGAAAGGGGCAAAGGCAGATATAAATAACAGAATCGCAAATGCGATTAAAAGATATAAAAATAGGCAGTAGTTTTTAAAAAAAATATCATGTTAGCCGAATTAAATTTTTAATCCATTAGTTTTGAATTGATATCTTCTAAAAAAATAAAAATGAAATCCTGTATTTACGGTTGCCTGTTTGTTGCAAGTTTATTTTTTTCTATTGCGCCTGCCGGTGCGCAATGGGTTGATCTGTTTAATGGCAAAGATCTCAGCGGCTGGAAACAGTTGAATGGAAAAGCAAAATACGAAGTGAAGAATGGCGAGATCATTGGTACTACTGTTGCAAATACGCCGAATAGTTTTTTAGCCACTGAAAAAGTATATGGAGATTTCATATTCGAAACGGATTTTATCGTGAATCCCGAAATGAATTCAGGCATACAATTCAGGAGTGAAATAAAAGATGCTAAGGATACCTGCCATGTTACAGATCTCAATACTCCGGATAGGGTTCACGGATACCAAATGGAAATTGATCCTTCTTCACGTGCGTGGAGTGGAGGTATTTATGATGAAGCTCGAAGAGGTTGGTTGTATCCTATGGAATACAATCCCGGGGCGAAGAATGCTTTTAAAAATAACCAATGGAATCATTACCGTATAGAATGTATAGGCAACAACATACGGACATGGGTAAACGGAATTCCCTGCGCACATGTCATAGATGACATGACTCCCAAAGGATTTATAGCACTACAGGTACACCAGGTATCCGGTCCTGAAAATGAAGGGGAAGTAATTCGGTGGCGTAATGTTCGTATTCAGACAGAGAACTTAAAACCTGCCGCTCCCGATTCCATTTTAATAATCAATGCAATTCCAAATAATCTTTCTGATGATGAAAAAAATTCAGGAATAAAATTATTATGGGATGGTAAAACAACAAGTGGGTGGAGAGGTGCGTATAAAGATTATTTCCCCGATAAAGTTTGGTATATAAAAGATGGCACGCTGAATGTAAAAGGTGCCAATGGCGCAGAATCAGCTAACGGAGGAGATATTGTTACAACTGGTGAATATGGAGCCTTTGATCTTCAGTTTGAATTTAGAATAACAGATACCGCAAATAGCGGGGTTAAATATTTTGTTACGGAGAAAGAAGAAAGTAAAGGATCTGCCATAGGTCTCGAATACCAGATATTGGACGATGATAAACATCCTGATGGGAAACTTGGTTCAATCGGTAACAGAACTATGGCATCGTTGTATGATATGATTCCTTCAAAAAAGATTATTGGAGACGATGGTAGCCGGAGAGACAAGCTGCCTATTGGTGAATGGAACAGGGGAAGAATTGTAGTTTACCCGGATGGAAGAGTAGAGCATTGGATTAATGGTTGGAAGGTACTGGAATACCAACGGGGTACCCAGTATTTTTATGCATTGGTTGCTAAAAGTAAATATGTGATATGGCCCAACTTTGGAATGGCGCCCAAAGGACACATATTGCTACAGGAACATGGAACAAATGTTTCTTTCAGGAGTATTAAAATTAAAGAACTATAAATGATATTTTTAACGCTAAGAAAATAGGTGCAAAGGGGTTAAGTTTTCATTAGCGAATTAATAAATCTTTGTCTTGTACTGAAATAGGTTGACCATTTTTTGGTGATTAAATATTGTTGAGTTCTTTTCATTATAGCCGGAATATTGATAAGCTTTTCAAAAAAAATTCCTT
>JBKJRY010000204.1:0-7382 GCA_046593045.1 Chitinophagaceae bacterium
AGCAAATAATTTCCCCTGGTCTGTTAGAATGAGTTTCCCATTATTTACAATCATTATATTTTTATTTATATAATTTTTTGCATCATTTTCTATCCTGCTGCTGTCCCTTACAGAAAAATTATTTTCTATAAACTTTAAATCAAGTCCTTCCATTGTTCGAAGAGAAGTCATAATATATTCATTTAGCCGTTGTGTTTTTGTAAGAATTTCTTCTTCAAAAGGAATTACATTTTGCTTTATGGATTGAATATACAATGCGTTGTTGGCAATATTCCACTTCCTCGACTTACCACTGTAAGAATGAGCGGAAGGTCCAATCCCGATGTATGAATTCCCTTTCCAGTAACTGCTGTTGTGCCTGCTGCGAAAACCGGGCTTTGCAAAATTAGAAATTTCATAATGTTCATAGCCTGCATCTTGCATCCACTCAACCAGGAGTAAAAATTGCTTTGCCTGCTCATCAGCATCAACATCAGCTTTCTTTTTTAAATTGACCATCTTCTCTAATGCAGTGCCATGTTCTACTGTTAATGCGTAGCAGGCAACATGAGGTGCTCCGAGATTTATTATTTTTTGAACGTTACCCCGCCATTCATCTTCACTAAGTGAAGGAATTCCGTAAATGAGATCTACAGAAAAATTGCCAAAGCCAGCATCCTTCACCTTGGAAATACATGCCTCTGCATCAGCAGCTGAATGTATCCTGTTCATCCATTCAAGATCACGTTCTATAAAGGATTGTATTCCGATACTCAGCCTGTTAATGCCTGCCTCATTCCAGGTTTTTAAATTCTCAGAATTGATATCATCCGGATTGGCTTCAAATGTTATTTCTGCACGGGGGTTTATTGTGAAATTATTTTTTATTGCAGATAATAAATCTTCAATAGCACGTTTATCTAAGAGGCTGGGTGTTCCACCGCCAAAATAGATAGTTTCTATAATTTCCTGATTTCTATAATTATCATCTTTTGAAAGAAAAATTTCTTTTTTGAGCGCTTCAATCATTTCATCTTTTAAGGTAAAAGATGTTGAAAAATGAAAGTTGCAGTAGTGGCACGCCTGCTTGCAAAAAGGAATATGAATATAAATACCGGCCAAATGCTTGGTTTGATTTTAATTACGGGTTAGTCATTTAAACAGGTTTCAGAATTTCATTTAGATTTGAATGTTTAACATGAACTCATTAAAAGCAAAATATTTCACCCGGTTCATCATTATTTTTCAACTGTTTCTTTTTTTATTTTCAACAACTGTTTTTTGTCAGAAAAAATATATGGTCCAATACCTGATTGCAGGTAAAGATACCTCCTATAAAATTCAGAAGCCTGAACTCAAAAGAATTTTCGATGACCGGGAATCAGCAGCTACCTATATCGATTCGCTTACCCGTGTTCTTTTATCGAGGGGATTTCCGGCGGCTTCTGTCGATTCGGTTATGTTTGATTCGACTTTTGCCGTTGCCTGGCTTTATGTTGGGGAACAATTTAAATGGACAGAAATTAACACGGATAGTGTTGACGTAAAAGTTCTTGAGGCCGTTGGGTGGAATACCAAACAGCGCGGAAATAAAATGGATTTTGCAAGGCTGCCTGTGCAGGAAGAGAAAATAATTAATTATTACGAAAACAATGGTTACCCCTTCGCTGAAATAAAACTGGACAACATTGAACTTCTGAACGATAAAATCAAAGCTACGATTTCAGTGAAGAAAGGCCCGCTTTATCATATTGATAGCATTAAAATTTACGGGAATGCCAAAATCAGGAATTTGTTCCTACAACATTATCTTGGTGTTAGCAATGGAAACATATATGATAACAGCAAATTGAACCAGGTAAGTAAGCGAATAAAAGAATTGCCTTACCTGCAGGAACAGCGGCCCTGGGATATTTCTATGCTGGGTACAGGATCGGTGCTCAACCTATACCTGCAGCAAAAACGAAGCAGTGCAATAGATGTCCTGGTAGGATATTTGCCTGCAAACAATGCTACAGGAAAAGCGCAGCTTACCGGGGATGTGCATCTTGATCTCAAGAATTCACTCGGATCAGGAGAAAATATTTTATTGAACTGGCAGCAGCTTCAGCCGCAATCTCCGAGACTGAACATAGGATATACACACCCTTACATTTTTAATTCGGCCTTTGGAATTGATTTTGCTTTTGACCTTCTTAAGAGGGATTCTTCATATCTACAGTTGAATGCAATTATTGGGCTTCAGTATATTTTATCTGCTAATCAATCGGGAAAAATATTTTATCAAAATGAAAGAAGCTATTTACTCTCAGGCGGCGTAGATACCAATCGTATTTTAAGTACAAGGATGTTGCCTCAAAATATTGATGTAAGTTCCGGCAATTTTGGTGTCAGTTATAATTTTATTAATACAAACTACAGGCTGAATCCACGAAGGGGAAACGAGATGTTAATCGCTGCTAGCGCAGGTATCAAAAAGATAACAAAAAATAACGATATCATAAATCTGAAAGATCCCGGGGACCCGGGTTTCAGTTTTAATTCGTTATATGATTCTATAAAACCCAGGACATATCGTTTACGTATGAAATTATCGATGGCCCATTACATTCCCGTTGGCAAAAGCAGTACCATAAAGGCAGCCGTGAATGGAGGATGGCTTGAAACCCCGCAGGTCTTTAGAAATGAATTATTTCAAATAGGTGGGTACCGTCTTCTAAGGGGCTTCGATGAAGAAAGTATATATGCAAACAGGTATGCTGTTTTAACTGCTGAGTACAGGTATCTTGTTGGTATTAACTCGTACTTTTTCGGCTTTTCTGATGCAGGGTTCACGCACACAACTTTTAATACAACCAGTTTCTCCAATAATTTTATAAGCGGAGGAATTGGTCTTGCCTTTGAAACAAAACTGGGCTTACTAAATCTTAGTTATGCTATTGGGAAAAGGAATGATATAAAATTTGATATTCGAAATGCTTCCAAAATACATTTTGGATATATCAACTATTTTTGATGCAATGAATAAGAAAACAAATCTGAGTAAAGTGAACGGCCGGGTATATTTTATCTTTTTTATTTTGGCACTATCTTCCATTGGCACCTATTCCCAGTTGTCTCAAAATCCTGCAGATTCAGTTAAAACTGACTCCTCTTCATTAACTATTGCCGATACAAGCGTAGCTGGTATTGATTCTTTGTTAGTTGCTATTAAGCCCAAATTAAAGAGCTATCATTCAATCATTAATGATTTGTTGTCAGCCAACAAGTTTATCAATGTTAAAGACGCGCCGGTTTATTTAATAATTGAATACAAAAAATTTGAGGGAAAAGAATTTGTATTTTATGTTTTATGTGTGTTGGTTTTGATCCTTGGTATTTTTAAAACATTCTACAGCGCTTATTTTAGAAATCTTTTCAGGGTATTTTTTAATACCTCTCTCAGGCAAAGCCAACTTACAGACCAACTTTTAGAGGCGAAACTGCCTTCTTTCATACTCAATATTTTCTTTGCCTTAAGCGCCGGAATTTTCATCTGGCAACTGTTTACGCATTATGAGGTTTCCACATTAATAAGCCGTAGCTGGCTGCTTCCATTTTGTATCTTAGGTATGGCTGCTCTTTATTTTGTAAAATATTGTATACTCAAGTTTATAGGTTGGGTAACCAGCATGCAACAAACTATTGACAATTACATTTTTATAATATTTTTAATCAACAAAATATCAGGGATTGTGCTCGTTCCGTTCCTGGTTATTCTCGCTTTTTCCACGCCATTTCTCGTACACTACTTTACCACTATTTCATTATTAGTTATTGTATTATTTTTTTTATCGAGGTACTTTAAGACTTATGGTGTTTTACAGAATAAATTTCCAATGAATGCTTTCCATTTCATAATTTATATTATGGCCACAGAGATAATTCCACTTCTTCTTCTTTACAAAATAACCATTGATTATTTATTATAACCTGTACTGCGTATTGTAACTTAATGTTATACCATTATATGCCAATCTTATTTGGACAAAAAGCCGTAGCTTTACTAATACCTTTTACTAAAAATGGATACAAAAACTGCATTTTCCGAACCCAGGACTATAAAGGAAATACAAAATATCCTTATCACGCAAGCGAAACCGGATAATGATAAATCTCCATATTTCGAAATGGCAAGGAAATACAAGGTTCATCTTGATTTCGAGCCTTTTATAAGGGTTGAGCCTATTTCTTCAAAAGAATTTCGTAAACAAAAAATTGATATTACTGCTTTTTCCGCTGTAGTATTTACCAGCAGAAATTCTATTGATCATTTCTTCAGAACCTGTGAAGAATTGAAAATCACTATATCACAACACACCAAATATTTTTGTATTACTGAGGCTGTGGCTTTATATCTTCAAAAATTTATTCTATATCGTAAGCGCAAAGTATTTTACGGTTCTGATGGAACAAATAAAAGCTTGTTTGACGTAATAAGCAAGTATAAGGAGCAGGAAAGATTTTTGTACCCTTGTTCTGAGTCTTTTGATAGTGAGATCACTAACTGGCTCATTTCAAACGGCTGTGAATACGCAACGCCAGTGCTTTATGAAATCATCTCGAATGATGTGAAAGAAATTCTATCAAGACATAATTACGATATTATATGTTTCTTCACTCCCCTGGGTGTAAGAAGCTTTGTTGAAAATTGTCCTGATTTTCAACAGAACGGCACTATGATCGGGGCTTTTGGAGATAACACACGTAAAGCTGTAATTGGTGCTGGCCTTTCTCCTGATATAACTGCACCCCAGCCAAAAATACCCAGTATGGTTACTGCTCTCGAAAATTTTCTTTCAGGCTTGAAGAAAAAATAAAACCAATCCATCGTCCCCCCGCAATCGATCGGAATTTCAGGTCAAATTTACAGTTCGTACTAACTTTTTTTAAAAATATTGTTCATAAAAAAACAGGCTTTTACAAAAAGCCTGTTTTCAAATAAAAAATAAAAATTAAAAATCAAACAGCGAAACTTTCCCCACAACTACAACTTCTGCTGGCATTAGGATTGCTAAAATAAAATCCCTTACCATTCAATCCATCACTGAAATCCAATGTTGTATTAACCAGGTATAAAAAACTTTTAAGATCAGTCACCACTTTTACTCCATTGTCATCAAACTCCTGATCCATGGGCTTTTTTTCATTGTCAAAATCCATTTTATAACTAAGGCCTGAACAACCTCCTCCAACAACGCTTACCCTTAAAAAATAGTCATCCCCTGCAAGATTCGCTTCACCTTGCAACACATTTACTTTTTCTTTTGCTTTGTCACTTACGTATATCATATAGCCATTTACGATAAAAACTGAAAACTTTTGGAATTAATGAACCAAACTTTCTTCAAACCGAATTTCTTCCAAACCATTCTTCATGCGGTAGTCATTAATAGCTGATTTTATAGCATCTTCAGCTAACACGGAACAATGTATTTTAACAGGAGGAAGACTAAGTTCTTCCACGATATCCATGTTATCAATTTTTAATGCATCGTCTACGCTTTTACCTTTAAGCCATTCTGTAGCTAACGATGATGAAGCGATGGCTGAACCGCAACCAAAAGTTTTGAATTTCGCATCTTTGATCATTCCTGTTTCGTCATCCACTTCAATTTGAAGGCGCATTACATCGCCACATTCCGGTGCTCCCACGAGACCTGTTCCCACATTTTTTTTGCTTTTATCTAAAGTCCCGACGTTCTTGGGATTTTGATAATGATCTATAACTTTATCTGAATATGCCATGATTATTTTATTTTATTTTAAATATTTTAATTCTCTATACAATTTACTGATTTTTTCGGCAAACACGAAATATAACTATATCATTAATGGGCTGCCCATTCAATCTTTTCAAGGTCAATACCTTCTTTCCACATTTCCCACAAAGGACTCATTTCCCTTAACTTAAGAACGGTGGTACTCACCTGGTCAATTGTGTAATCAATTTGTTCTTCCGTAGTGAAGCGGCCTAACCCAAAACGCAGCGAAGAGTGTGCCAAATCATCACCAAGGCCCAGAGCCTTTAAAACATAAGAAGGTTCAAGAGATGCCGAGGTACAGGCAGAGCCTGAACTAACCGCAATATTCTTATTAAAGCCCATCATAAGGCCTTCACCCTCCACATATTTAAAGCTTATGTTGCTTACATGCGGTAATCGATGCTCAGTACTCCCATTTACATAAGCCTCTTCAAGTTTAAGTAGTGAAGTTTCAAGTTTATCACGAAGTTTACTTATGTGGTCGGTATCCTTTTCCATGTCTAACTGGCATAGTTCGCAGGCTTTTCCAAAGCCAACTATCCCCGGAACATTTAATGTTCCGCTGCGCATAGACCTTTCATGGCCACCACCATCCATTTGCGCAGTAACCTTGACCCTGGGATTTTTGCGCCTAACGTATAAAGCACCTACACCCTTAGGGCCATACATTTTATGTGCTGTAAAAGCCATAAGATCAATTCCGTCATTCTTCACATCAACAGGTATTTTACCCACTGCTTGTGTAGCGTCGGTAAATAATAAGGCCCCGTGCTTTTTAGCAATGGCACTGATTTCTTTTATAGGCTGAATTACACCAATTTCATTATTAGCGTACATAATAGCTATTAATATCGTTGTTGGTTTCATTGCAGCTTCCAGTTCGGCAAGGTCTATCAGGCCATTTTCTTTTACCTGGAGGTAAGTTACCTCACCGCCTGATTTCTCAATATGCTTACATGTATCAAGTACCGCTTTGTGCTCCGTTGTTGCGGTAATTATATGGTTACCTCTTGAAGAATACATTTCATAAACGCCTTTTAGGGCAAGATTATCAGCTTCCGTTGCTCCTGAAGTAAAAATTATTTCTTTAGGGTCTGCGCCAATTAAGCGGGCTACCTGTTCGCGTGCATAATCAACAGCTTCTTCAGCCTCCCAACCAAAAGGATGATTACGACTTGCCGCATTACCAAAGTGATCAGTAAAGTAAGGTATCATAGCATCAAGCACCCTCGGATCCATTGGTGTTGTAGCATTATTATCAAGATATACCGGTAGTTTCAACATAAATATTAATTTTTTGTATTGCCACAAATTTACGCCAAATGGGATTATAAATTTAGTTATACTTTGAGCACAGCTTAATTTTACCAAAGTCGAAAATGGACCTTTATTATAATTACTGTGCATGAATAGCGTATTGTATTTTTACTTTTAAAGAAACCCTCATGAATAAAATTGAACATATCGGTATTGCAGTTAAAAGCTTATCAACGTCAATCCCCTTATTTGAAAAGCTCTTAGATACAGACTGTTATAAAACGGAAGTAGTTGAAAGTGAACAGGTAAATACGGCCTTTTTTGAAAAGGGAGGAACGAAAA
>JBKJRY010000239.1:0-20688 GCA_046593045.1 Chitinophagaceae bacterium
AATAATCATACGAAAAAAAGCT
Source organism: Chitinophagaceae bacterium (assembly GCA_046593045.1). Taxonomy (GTDB): domain Bacteria; phylum Bacteroidota; class Bacteroidia; order Chitinophagales; family Chitinophagaceae; genus Ginsengibacter. The sequence goes on from JBKJRY010000239.1 coordinate 23, forward strand.
GTATTGCCTGCGAAATAATGCTTTGCCTATCTACTCCCCTTTAAAAAGATTTGCACAGGCCCACGCTGTTGACGTTACTTACGGTGACGGTGAACCGAATCGTGCTGGAGCCCTTTGGAGGTATTGTTTACAAAAGACACCGGCCAACAAAATACCAGGCAAACCCAAAACACCGCCGGTGATACAGCACTTACACCGCAAAAGATTGGAGACGCAATTCATTCATATGGTGGCAAAAACGAACTGATAATAAGAGTGGGTGATTGTGGAGGATCTAATAGTACCACAACTTCAACAGTAATTCTTCAAGGCCGCAGTTAGATCAAAGTGCCGAAAAAAAATAAATTTTTTCACGCTGAAAACCAAAAAGATTATTTAGCTTTCAGTTTTACCATTTTTGAATTTATTATACAGCGATCGCTTAAATAAACTAACACCTGGTTAAATACATTGTCAAAAAAATGGAGCTTTTGAAATAAAATTATTAATAGAAACTTTACAGCGTTCGTGTCATATACAGGTAGTTGATTAATTATTCAATGATCAATTGCTCCTGTTCATGATTTGGAAAAAGTTAATGAATAAAATTTTTGAAGCATTGTTATAATTTTAGTGACCTCAATTTTTATAAAAAGCATAGTAAGAAAGTTCTCTTCTTTCACTAACCCGGTTGATTGGTCTGAATTATTATGGCAGCTTCTTCAATAAATTAGTGGGATTTTCGATAACATTTTACTCCGCAATTCGATGCAATTAAACTTAAAATTATTTGTGTTAAAAGAAAGCAACATTAAACATTCATTTCAAAAAAACATTCAATGAAAAGTATTCTAAAACAATTGACTGAAAGTAATAAAGAACTCGAAAAAGCCCATGCAGTCGCGATGCAGGCAGAAATAGACAACCCGGAAACTAAAAAAGATCGCCGGGAATTTTTGAAGAAAACAGCCATAGGTGGAATAACATTAGCCGGTATGATGGGTTTATCAGTCGGAGATACCATTGCACAAACCACTTCAAAAGTTAAACGGGATTCAAGTCCGTCTGAGTTAAAAATTACAGATATGCGATATGCATTGACCGGTGCAATGGGTGGCACGGCAATCATTCGTATCGATACGAACCAGGGGGTTTATGGATTAGGAGAAGTGAGAGATGCTGCCGATCCGCGCTATGCACTTGCCTTAAAGGCGCACATTCTTGGATTGAATCCGTGTAATGTTGAAATGATATTTAAAATCATAAAACAGTTCGGCGGTCAAAGCAGGCAGGCAGGTGGTGTTTGTGCTGTAGAGATGGCTCTTTGGGACATATGCGGAAAGGTATGGAACGTTCCCGCATGGCAGTTGCTGGGAGGAAGATATCGTGATAAAATAAGATTGTATGCTGATACGCCTGAAGCTGATTCACCTGAGGAACAAATAAAACTAATTAAATACCGCACCGAAGACCAGGGATACACCTGGCTTAAAATGGATCTTTCCATTGGGGAGCTCACAAAAATACCAGGCACTCTGGTAAATCAGAAATATTGGGAAAGCCAGGGTGATCTCAGGCAGTGGCAGGGTGATTATATGTCGTATGCCAATACACTTCATCCATTTACGCAGATACAAATAACAGATAAAGGCCTTGATGAATTAGCAAAAATTGTTGACAGGGTACGTGGAATGGTAGGGTATGAAATCCCACTGTCCACGGATCATTATGGCCATTTTGATTTGAATAACGGTATACGGCTTGGAAGAGCGTTGGAAAAATACAGGTTAGCCTGGATGGAAGATATCGTATCGTGGGAACTAACAGATCAGTGGAAAACCATGTCTGACGCTTTGGAAACGCCAATGCTTACGGGAGAAGATATTTATTTGCTAAAAAACTTTAAACCATTGATAGATATACATGCGGTGGATATTATTCATCCTGACCTGGCTACATCTGGTGGCCTTCTAGAAACGAAAAGGATTGGTGATTATGCTGAAGAACATGGAATAGCAATGGCGCTTCACCAGGCAGGTACGCCCATTTCATTTATGGCTGATGTGCATTGTGCTGCGGCAACACAAAATTTCCTTGCCTGTGAGCATCACAATATTGATGTGCCGTGGTGGGAAGGGCTCGTGAAAACAGTCGATGGCCAGCCAATGATTACAAAAGGGTTTGCCAATGTACCACTCACTTCACCCGGCTTAGGTATTGTTTTGAATGAAGAGGAAGTAAAAAAACATCTGCATGCCAAAGACAAAAACTTTTTTGCGCCAACCCCGGAATGGAATGATAAACGTTCACACGATAGGATCTTTAGTTAAAAAATGTGACTTAATCATTTATTTTAATTTAAACGCATCATGAAAGATAATCGCAGGGATTTTATTAAAAAGAGTACTTCCTTTGCGGCAGCCGTCTCCCTCGCCGGGTTGAGTGCCTGCTCGTCTTCACGCGGCAAGGCTGTCGATAATTCCGCCTCGGCTAAGAAAGAAGTGGAATGGCCAATTCCTGAAAACCCGGATACGCCCAAATTATCTACCGGTGTAGGACTTGACGCGGATGTAAATGAAATGCGCCAGGCAAAACAGATGGGCGCTGACTATGTATTGATGGGCGGACCGGCAATTCCATGGACTGAGGAGAGTCTTCGCTCAATTATGGATCGTTTTAAGGCACAAGGTTTGACTGTCATTAACATGATGATCAGTGGACATCCAAACACTATTTACGGACGTGAGGGACGTGATGAAGAAATTAGAAAAATCCAGGATTCACTCAGGGCTGCAGGTGCAGTTGGATTGCCTGTTGTAGAATACAATTTTTATGCACACCGCCTGATGGAAGGATATTACGAAGTAGAAGCAAGAGGTGGCGCCGGCAATACCGGTTTTGATTACGAGCGTGCAAAAAACCTTCCACCTGATCCAAAACTGGGAACCCCACAGACAACGGAAATGCTTTGGGATAACCTCACTTACTTTCTAAAGGCAGTAATTCCTGTGGCGGAGAAAGCAGGAGTGCGTATGGCCCTTCATCCTAATGACCCTCCTATTCCTGTTTCTCATGGTAATGCACAGATCATTGCGACATTTGAAGATTGGAAACGGCTGATCGACATTGTTGAAAGCCCTTCCAACGGAATGACCTTCGACTGTGGTGTTACAAGAGAAATGGGTGAAGATCCATTGGAAGTATTGCATTACCTGGGATCCAGGGATCGTATCAATCATGTGCATTACCGCAATGTAACTGTTGATCAGCCCTACGTAAAGTACCAGGAAGTGTTCTTTGACGAAGGTGTGGTAAACATGTTCGCAGTTATGCGTGAGCTTATTAAAATAAAGTACAAACATGGTTTGTATCCCGAGCATCCAAGGGCGCTTGATTATGACAAGGAACATCCCGGCGGAATTAAAAACCAATACCCCGGCGGAGGCGGGTATGCAGGGCAGGCTTACAATCTTGCTTTTGCAAAGGCTATGAAGCTGGCCGTGTTATCGATGTAAGCACCCTGGCACATCGGTTTAATTGAAAGCTCGTCATTTTATAAACTATAACAGAATAATATTCGAAACAGATAGAATAATATTTAAACCGGGCCGGAAAGAAAATTGATTTGACGTATTTTCATTTCAATTTAAAACAGCAAACCAATTTTCCCTGGTCTGAAAATTAATGATCATGAAAGATAACCGGAGAGACTTTATTAAAAAAAGCGCTTCCGTAGCTGCCTCGCTTTCACTGGGTACTTTAGGCGCTGTGGCGGCAGTCGACTCGAGCAGCAACAATATCCGGCATCCTAAAGTTCCTAAGGACAAAGTGGATTATGTTAAAGATGCCGGCATGAAAATGTGCCTTGCTTACTTTGCGGGTAAAGAGCCTCGAAAAATTGAACTTGCCAAGCAAATGGGCGTGCTGGGTGCTGTCGGAGGAATTAATCCCAAGATGGTTGGAATGGACAATGCAAATAACTGGGAATTTGATGTAATAAAAGCAGTGAAAGAGTCCTGGGATAAAGAAGGATTAAAACTAACGGTAATTGAAGGCCCACCGTCTCTTAATACAAAAACAAAACTTGGACTTGAAGGCAGGGATGAAGAGATTGCCAACTTCATTACGTTTCTGAAAAACATATCGCAGGTAGGCATAAATACCGTTTGCTATAACTGGATGCCCTTAATAAGCTGGGCACGCAGCGACAAAGCAAAGCCTGACCGCGGCGGTGCATTGGTTATGGGTTTTGATATTGATAAAATAGAAGGTGAGCCAATTACCGAATATGGTACATTAACACACGATTTAATGTGGAAGAACCTGGAATATTTTCTAAAAGCCGTTGTTCCCGAAGCTGAGAAATACGGAGTGAATTTATCCATGCATCCGGATGACCCACCAATTGACGCCATTAGGGGCGTTCCACGTATCATGACTTCTGTAGCAGCTTTCAAACGCCAGGTAGATATATATCCCAGCCCAAATAATGGCATTACCTGGGATGGGACTTTTGGTGAGATGGGAGAAAAAGGCAAGCCCGAAGATTTACCCGCAGCCATTGAATATTTCGGCAAGAAAAAAGTTATCTCTTTCGTTCATTTTAGAAATGTACGTGGTCACAGGGAGCACTTCAATGAAACCTTTATTGACAACGGCCAAATGGATATGGCTAAGCTAATGCAAAAATTATACGATGTAGGTTTCAAGGGGCCGATCCGGCCTGATCATGTACCCACTATGGCTGGTGATAGCAATAGTTTTCCCGGTTACAGTACCATAGGAACTTTATTTGCCATCGGGTATATCAGGGGCTTGATGGATTCGGTAAGAGGAACAACACTTACTGAAAAAGCTTAAACCTCTTTTTTTTAAAATTCAATAGTTATTTTGATCTAATCAATTTTTCATCGCAAAATAAACTCAACATCTATTATGAATAAAAAAATCACTTTACTCCCCCTTCTTGTTTTTACCTTCTTTTTGGCGAGCGCACAAACGGTAGGCTCTTCACCGGATTATATTAAAACCCTTACCGCGGACTGGAAAGGGGAACGTTTCCCTGACGGAAGGCCTAAGATTCCGGATGCATTATTAAATCGTTTGAAGCACGTCGCCACGGAAGAAGCATGGGGTTATCTCAACAGTAAAGGCTTTCACAATCAATATGAAGATAGCTGGCAAATTATAAACCGGGATAGCGTAATGACAGGGCGTGTGGTGACAGCACAATACATGCCATCAAGGCCTGACCTGGTTAAAGTAGTAAGGCAGCAAGGAATAACTGAAGGACGCGATTCATCAGGTGGCACCAATTCATGGCCAATAAATGTATTAAAACCAGGCGACGTATATGTGGCCGATGGGTATGGAAGAATCATTGATGGAACGCTTATAGGATCTAACCTGGGAAATGCCATTTATGCCAATTCACAAAACGGGGTTATATTCAATGCGTCTGTTCGTGACATGGCTGGATTAAAGGAAATAAAAGGATTTAACGGCTGGGTAAAGGGCGTCGATCCTTCTTACCTCAAGGAAGAAATGCTTACTTCCATAAATACTCCCATCCGGGTTGGGCGTGCGATAGTGTTGCCAGGTGATGCGGTTTTGGCAAATCAATACGGAACTATTTTTATTCCTGCAAACCTGCTCGCTGATCTGGTGATCTCTTCGGAGATTACTGCACTACGTGACCAGTTTGGTTTCCAGCGTTTGAAAGAGAAAAAATATCTTGCAGGGCAAATTGACACCCGTTGGTCAGATGAAATAAAAAAGGATTTTTTGAACTGGATAAATAATTATCCCGATAGCCAACTACCCATGACCCGCAAAGAATTGAATGATTATTTGAAATCACACAATTATGATGACTAATAAAATTTCGCGTAGCATATGTTTTTTTTAATTGCAGGATTTATAAATTAATATAGATAGATGTGTAGAAGCATTGTCTAGATGATGAAAAAATGAAGATATCTCTCCCGAAAAAAGCCCGCATTATTATTTTCGCTTTGTCTTTTTTGGCAATTTGCGCCATGACTTTTGTAAATCCTCCGGAAGCGGAAATTACAAATGGATTGATTCATGCCCGTCTTTACCTGCCCGATCCTAACAATGGATATTACCGTGGATCGCGGTTCGATTGGTCAGGAGTAATCGCCAGTCTTGAATATAAAGAGCATAACTTTTTTGGTAAATGGTTTCCGAAGTACGATCCAAGGTTGCACGATGCCATTATGGGGCCGGTAGAAGATTTTTATCCTATAGGATTTAATGAGGCGAAGCCGGGAGAAAGTTTTTTGAAAATTGGAATTGGAATTCTTGAAAGGCCGGATACTTCAGTTTATTCGATTGTTCCTCCCTATAAAATTCTAAATTCCGGAAAATGGAAAGTAAAAACCAAATCCGACCGGGTTGAATTTGTGCAAACGCTTGATGACAAATCCTATTCATACATCTATAAAAAAACTATACAATTAGTAAAAGGAAAAGCAGGCATGGTAATTTCACATACCCTGGAAAATACCGGGAAAAAAGCAATTGAAACTACTGTTTACGATCATAATTTTTTTATGCTTGATAAGCAGGTTACGGGTCCGGGAATTACAATTACATTTCCTTTCAATATTACCGGTGAAGGTGGTAAAGCTGATCTTGCGGAGATCCGTGGAAAAAAGGTTGTTTTCTTAAGAGAATTGGCTAAAAATGAGCATGTCTTTTATGCAGCATTGCAAGGTTATGGAGACTATGCAAAAGATTATGATATAAAAGTAGAAAATCAAAATACAGGCGCCGGGGTGAGAATTACCTGCGACAGGCCTTTATCCAAATTAGTATTTTGGTCTGCGTCAACAACAGTTTGCCCTGAACCTTATATTCAGATAAAAGTAAACCCCGGCGAATCTTTTAGCTGGAAAATTTCTTATGATTATTACACATTAAAATAGTAAGCAGTATAAATCGAAACATTAAATGAAGGAAAGATTCGCACATTTAATCCTGGTACTCTTACTGATGATAAGTTGCAAAAATTCTGAGACTTCTATGCAACCCGGTGAAGATTATCCTGTATACGGCGGCAATAAAGCGGGAAATCGCTATTCACCTTTAGACCAAATCAATACAACTAATGTAAAGAATCTGCAGGTGGCATGGATGTACAATGCCGCAGAAATTCCTGATTCAAACAGCTCAAACCCACAAGGGGCAAAGGCTATTCAATGTCAGCCAATAGTTGTGAATGGTGTTTTATACGGAACTACGCCTGATCTAAAATTGTTTGCCCTGGATGCAGGTACGGGTAAGCAGTTGTGGAAGTTTAAACCAGTAACAAAGGATCAAAGATTTAATACCAGCAGGGGTGTTGTCTATTGGGAAAACGGTAATGATAAAAGAATTATTTACTCCGTGGGGTCTAACCTCTACGAAGTAAATGCTGAAAATGGTAAAATAGTTACAGGCTTTGGCAACAAAGGAACAGTCGATCTTCATGAAGGGCTTTCATCAAATTCTGACGATGATATAAGCAAGCTTTCAGTAACGGCAAGTAGTCCCGGCGTTGCTTATAAAAACACATTTATAGTGGGTTCGAGTGTATCAGAATCCGGCGACGCGGCTCCCGGGCATATTCGTGCATTCGACATTGTTAGCGGTAAATTAAAATGGGTATTTCATACAATACCAAAACCCGGGGAATTTGGCTATGAGACATGGCCTAAAGATGCCTATAAAGAAATGGGAGCCACTAATAATTGGAGCGGACTCACATTAGATGAAAAACGAGGCGTTGTTTACTTCGGCACGGGTTCACCAGCTTCTGATTTTTATGGTGGAAACCGAGAGGGGCAAAATTTGTTCGCCACATGCATAATGGCTTTAGATGCTGAAACAGGCAAAATGAAATGGTACTATCAAACCATACATCATGATCTTTGGGATCGCGATCATCCATGTCCTCCTAACCTTACAACAATCAAGCGTGATGGAAAAATGGTGGACGTTGTTGTTCAGGCAACTAAAGACGGGTCGATTTATGTGCTCGACCGTGATAAAGGGACCTCCATTTTTCCTGTAGAGGAGAGGCCAGTTCCGATTAATGGATTGCCGGGGGAACATCCCTGGCCAATGCAAAAATACCCTGTAAAACCGCTTCCTCTCTCCCACCAGGTTTTTACAGAGAATGATATTACAAATATCTCTCCTGAAGCACATGCTTATGTACTGGATCAATTTATGAAATTTCGCACTGATAATAAATTTACCCCACCAAGTGTGAATGGAACCATTCTTTTCGGATACAGCGGAGGCGCTGAATGGGGAGGCAATGCCATTGACCCTAATGGAGTTTTTTATCAAAATTCCAATGACGAGCCATGGCTACTCCAGATGATAGATACCGCCACAAGAAATAAAGAATTTGCCGCCCTGTCACACGGCAACGCATTATATTTAATGAATTGCGCATCCTGCCATGGCCAGGACAGGCGGGGAAGCGGCCCGGACTTTCCAAGCCTGGAAAATATAGGTTTTAAACGTTCGCCCAAACAAATTAATGCTATATTGAAAACAGGGGCTGGCAGGATGCCGTCATTCCAGCGGCTGTCGGAGGATGACAGGAGTGCGATAGTAGGATACTTGATGAATCCAGGCGCAGTTGGCAACCGGCCTAAGGCTGCAAGTGAACATGCTGAAGAAGGCCAGGCGTCCGGGGTAGTTAAAAAGAAAGTATTTGGCTTTAAGCCTGCTTATGTAATTAAGGTTTGGAAGAGATTGACCGATCAGGATGATTATCCTGCTATTAAACCGCCATGGGGCACCCTCAATGCCATTGACCTCAATACCGGCGATTATTTATGGCGTGTACCATTGGGTGAATATCCTGAATTAACTAAAAAAGGTATCCCCATAACAGGAACTGCAAGTTATGGTGGCCCTGTGGTAACAGCAGGCGGCCTTGTGTTTATTGCGGCTACCAAAGATGAAAAAATCCGCGCCTTCGATAAAAAAACAGGTAAGGTTGTATGGGAATACCAACTTCCCGCAGGAGGATTCGCAACACCGGTAACATATGAAGCGGATGGGAAGCAATACCTGGTGATAGCGGCCGGAGGAGGCAGGGGAGGCAAGCCGGGAGGCAATTATATTGCTTTTACTTTAAAATAAAATTAAAGACTTAAAAATAGAATACTGCTTTATTGTTTCAGCAAAGAAATTATTAAACTAAAATTTATCAAATGAAAAACGTTTTTTTCTTCCGTTCAATTACATCCGGCATCTCTGCAATATGTTTGGTCGTTTTTTTATTTAGCTGCAATTCATCTACAAACTCTTCCTCACAGGAAGCAGTTGGCGAAGACACCAGCAACTGGTACAGTAGCCACGAATGGCTGAATGGGCTAAAACTAAATCCCCATGAATCCATTAACCAACAGGAATTTTCAAGGCAATATCATTTGAACAAAACGTGGTGGGACGAAGCTTTTAATTTTTTGAAAACCAGCAATCTTGATAGCCTTGGGCCAGGCGTTTACGTGGTAGATTCAGGCAACGTAACTGCTACCATTTATAAGGTGTCTACGAAAGATAAGGAGTTGGTAAATTTTGAAGAACATCACAATTTTAATGACCTGCAATATATTATTAGTGGAAAAGCTCAAATGGGTATTGCGCCAATGGGTGACCCAAATGCAAAAGTTACCGTTCCTTATTCTGACTTGACTGATACTGAAACGTTTTCTGTTGCCGGGGGAGATAAATATTACATTGCCGACCAGGGAAGTTTCTTTATCTTTTCCCCCGAAGAAATGCATCGTCCTGCGTTTAGGGTAGATGGCTATGATACAATAAAGAAAATAGTTATAAAGGTGAGAGTGCCAAAATGATGAAGATTGATTTCGTTATATTATCAAATAGTATTGAATGAATAAACAATTAAAGTAATAACTCATGACAGAAACGATTGCAAAGCGGCGCTGGCTTTACTTAATTCCCGTTGCTTTTATTACCTACAGCCTTGCATATCTCGATCGGGCAAATTATGGATTCGCAGCAGCAGGTGGAATGGCCAAAGATTTAAATATCACTGCGTCCATGTCATCTTTATTAGGATCGCTTTTTTTCCTGGGGTATTTTTTCTTCCAGATCCCCGGCGCTCTATATGCCGCTAATAAAAGTGCCAAAAGATTAATCTTCTGGTCACTGATTTTGTGGGGTGGTCTTGCCATGGCTACAGGAATGGTAAGCAATGTAAATTTTCTAATTGTCATTCGTTTTATGCTCGGGGTTGTGGAGAGTGCCGTCATGCCTTCAATGCTTATTTTGTTAAGCAGGTGGTTTACAAAATCTGAACGTTCAAGGGCTAACACCTTTCTAATCCTGGGCAATCCTGTAACCATTCTGTGGATGTCTATTCTATCCGGCTATTTGGTAAAATCTGTTGGCTGGCGCTGGATGTTTATTTTAGAAGGATTACCCGCAATAATCTGGGCCTTCTTTTGGTGGAGGCTTGTGGAAGACAAGCCCAACAAAGCAAAATGGCTGACCGAACCTGAAAAAGCCGCCTTAGAACAAAAGTTATTGCTGGAGCAGGGAGACATAAAGCCCGTTAAGAACTATGCCGCAGCCTTTAAATCAAGGGCAGTTATTTTACTTTGCCTGCAGTATGCTTTTTGGAGTATAGGTGTTTACGGATTTGTAATGTGGCTACCTTCCATCATAAATGCAGCTCCTGACATGAACATAGTCAAAACCGGCTGGCTGGCATCTGTTCCCTATTTGCTGGCAATTATCGGGATGATAAGCGCTTCTTATTTTTCCGACAAAACTTTGAACAGAAAAATTTTCGTGTGGCCGTTCCTGTTAATAGGAGCAGTTGCATTTTATAGTTCTTATTTAATCGGCCCTAACCATTTCTGGCTGTCATTTACATTGCTTGTTATTGCCGGAGGCGCAATGTATGCTCCGTATGGCCCTTTCTTTGCGATTATTACAGAGATACTACCAAGTAATGTTTCAGGAGGCGCTATTGCATTAATTAACAGCCTCGGCGCTTTGGGGTCTTTTCTGGGCGCATACGTTGTAGGTTATTTAAATGGTGCAACCGGGGGGTTTGATGCTTCCTATATTTTTATGTCTGTATCACTTTTGCTTTCAGCAATACTCACAATGATAGCTGTAAAAGGTCCAGGTGTAAAGGAGGCTGCGGCAATTGATACACCAGGTTCGCAGACGCCCGAAAAAGTAATTGGTTAACTTTACAATATTGAAGCAAGTTTGATCTGAATCTATAGTTTAATACTTGCTGATTTTCTTAAAAAAATATTCTCAGATTAAAAATCCGATTAAAAATGACAAAAAAAGTTGTAACTCTTGGCGAAATCATGCTTCGCTTATCTACTCCCGATTTTAAAAGATTTGTACAGGCCGATAGCTTTGATGTAACCTATGGTGGCGGCGAAGCAAACGTAGCCGCGGCTTTATGCAATTACGGTTTGGCCGGAACTTTTGTTTCTAAAATACCCGAAAATCCAATAGGACAGTCTGCTATAAATCATTTACGACGTTATGGTGTAGACACACAGTTTGTAGCGCGTGGCGGTAAAAGATTAGGAATTTATTTTTTAGAAACCGGCGCTTCGATGCGTGCATCACAAGTAGTGTATGACCGCGAAGGCGCTTCTATTTCAGAAGCAGAAATTGCAGATTTTGATTTTGATAAAATATTTGATGGAGCCGCGTGGTTTCATACAACTGGTATAACCCCCGCACTAAGTGATAAAGCGGCGGCACTCACAGAGGCCGCATTGAAGGCAGCAAAAGAAAAAGGCATTACCACCAGCATTGATCTTAATTATCGCAAAAAATTGTGGAGCAAAGAAAAGGCAAGGGAAGTAATGACTAAACTTTGCCGGTATGTTGATGTGTGCATAGGCAACGAAGAGGATGCAGAAACTACTTTAGGATTTACCAGCAAAGGAACCGATGTTACAAAAGGAGAATTAAACCTGGATGGATACAAAGACGTATTTCAGCAAATGAAAGAAAAATTTGGTTTCAAATATATAGCTTCAACTTTAAGGGAAAGCCACAGTGCTTCCGATAACGGGTGGAGCGCACTGGTGTATGATGGAACGGATTTTTATCATTCAAAACAATATGAAGTAAGAATTGTGGACCGGGTAGGCAGTGGCGATTCTTTTGCAAGCGGTTTTATTTATGGCCTGGTTACAGGAATGGAAATGAAAGATGCCGCGGAGTTTGGTGTTGCAGCCTCCGCTATGAAGCATACAATCCCCGGCGATTTGAATCATGCTACCTTAAGTGATGTGAAAGGATTGATGAAAGGAGACGCATCAGGCAGGGTACAGAGATAAATATTTTAATGTTGAATTATAAATTTTAGATTAATCATGATCATAGATAATTTATCAAACGCTGAAAAATATTTTTGTGTTCATCCGTTATTTGGAAAAGCATTTGAATACATCCGTTCGCAGGATTTAGAAACAATTGAAGTTGGTAAGTATGAAATCAATGGAGACGAACTAAGAGCTATTGTTTCCAATAAACAGGGAATGACCGTCGAGGAATCCAGTGCAAAATTTGAATGTCATGACAAGCATATTGATATACAATTTTGCATAAATGGTAAAGAACAACTTGGCTGGAAACCCCGTGATACCTGCACGCAACAGAAAGGAGAATACAACCCCGAAAAAGATGTTGTATTTTATAATGATACACCGGACATGTTTTTTCATTTAACCAATGGCCAGTTCGCCATTTTCTTCCCGGAAGATGTGCATGCGCCAATGATCGGCGAAGGAGAGATTAAAAAGATGGTAATAAAGGTGAATGATACAATAGCTGCAAATATTGCTATTGCTGGTCATTAAATATTTTAGAATAAATATTCTGGCTATGAAAAATTCAAAATTCCATACGTTCCACCTTATTGCGGTAAATATTTTTTTGGCCACCTTCATTTTCTCAATAACCTCGTGTAACGCCCAACCCACACCAAAACGATCATTGCTTGCACTCTCAAAAGCCAATCATACACTCTCGATTGTAGATCCTGCTACCTTGAAGATTATCGCCCGCATTCCTGTTGGTGAGGATCCACATGAGTTGGTTGCCTCTGCAGACGGACGGAATGCTTACGTCTGTATTTATGGTGGCGGCAGCTTACATGAAATAAATGTAATTGATCTTATTGCACAAAAGCCCTCAACCAACATTGATACAAGGCCGCTGTTTGGCCCGCACGATATAACATTTGTAAATGGTAAGGCATGGTTTACCGCGGAAGGTTCCAAAGCCGTTGGGCGCTACGATCCTGCAACAGGAAAACTTGATTGGAGCATGGGAACAGGACAGGACAGGACGCACATGATCTATGTAACTGCCGATGGGAAAAAGATTTATACGACAAACGTTTCTTCGGGAACGGTAAGCATCCTGGTTGACATGCTTGTACAGCCGGGACAAAAGGCACCTCCCGGAGCCGAGCCACATGAGGAATGGATGCAAACTGTTGTTCCCACAGCACGGGGTTCTGAAGGCTTTGATGTGTCTCCGGATGGCAACGAGTTATGGACTGCATCAAGTGACGTTGGAACGATTTTCATCATTGACCTGGCAGCAAAAAAACTGTCTGCGAAAATCGATGCAAAGGTTAATGGTGCTAACCGCTTGAAATTTACCCCTGATGGCAAGCAGGTATTTATTTCAAGTCTTCAAACCGGTGAGCTCACTATTTATGATGCCAAAACACGTAAAGAAGCAAAGCGGTTGAAATTGGGCAAAGGCGCCGCAGGCATTTTGATGGACCCTGAAAGTTCACGTGCATTTGTTGCTTGTTCATCTGATAATTATATCGCTATTATAGATCTCAAAACGTTGGAAGTTACCGGCAAACTTGATGTTGGCGGAGTACCGGATGGCCTTGCATGGGCGGTGCAGTAGTAGCTTGAATTCAATAGGGTAACTTCTTTTTTCGCATATCAAAGAGGCAAAGCAATTCAATCCTGTTTTTGTTGAGCCTGTAATAAATTCTGCTGTGTGGATAAAGTGTAACGCTTCTTACGTTCTGTTTCTTTTGAGAAGGTTTGCCGATCTCGGGATACTGGATAATTAGTTCAATTCGATGTTGCAGTTTATCTATAAAGTTGAAAGCGACTCTTGCAGAATAATCTTTTATTAAATTGTCATATACCTGGATTGTATTCTTTCGAAAGCGTTTGGAGACAACTATCTTTTTTTCCATTCATTCATTTCTTTTTTAAAATCGTCCCAATCTATTGTATCGTTATCATCAGCCTCTAAAATCGCTTCATCCAATTCTTTTAGTTGTTCTTGGTTTAATTCATCGGCTATGTCCTTGTTACTTGCATAATAAGCAACATCCTCCATTACCATTTGTAAAATATTTTCATCTTCTATCGAATCTATTAATTGGTATATTTTAGATTTTACTTCTTTGCTCATAAAATATTATCTGCCTGATAAAATTAATCAAATAATAGAAGGTTAAATAATATTTTAGCCATTTAGTCATTGTGCTTATTTCCATTCCTGGTTAAATATGCCTGCAACCAGGAAACCCACGCCTCACCTACTCTACAGACCAGCAGAGCTTAAGGCCAAATTTAACTACGGCAAATACTTTAACGTTCCGAAACTTTTTGTTCCATCATAATAAAACCTGGCTATCTGTAAAATAATTTGCCGGATATCGTAGATATTCTTTCATCATTTTACTAATCTATAAAATTAACCGGAAGATATCTTGCCAATTGTAAAAAAGAAGACAATTTATGATTGTTTTGCTGTTGATCAGGAGCCAAGCGACCTTCACGAGTGGATGGCTTGGGCTTGCGAAAGGAGGCAACGCCTAGGGTGCTTAACCGCACAAGACGGTTGGCACAAAGCTGTGCCTCAGTCTTGCGCTAACAGGGGACTAGATGGCGGCCTTTACGAGTGGTGGCTTGGGCTTGCGCTAACACAGGGAATTATTCGAATTTTGGATTTGTATTTATACCTATTCTTAATTCTCCTTCCCAAGAAAATTCTCCAAACAAAACTTTCAGGGTTACACCCCAGTAATGTACTTCGTCGCTTTTCGTAATACTTTTCCAGTGTTTTCGTGGGTGCAAGAATATAATGTAATACATGCAAAAATGAAGCATACTCATTTTCCATTTGGTCGGCTGGGCAATAACTGACCAAAAAGTCGTATTCTTTAATTGTCATAAGAGCCTCCGGATTGTCATAGATGTTTGAAACCAGTAGAAAATCATCTTTATGTGTAATTGGCAAGTTTACTCGTCGTTCGATAATTGGCCATTCTACAATCAAAAAGCCATAAGGACTAAAATTGTCTTTTGCATGTACTTGACCACCTTCATCTATAATTGTTCCATTTTGGTCAAATGCATTTATTCGAAAAACTTCGCCATTAATTTCATCCCATTTAATATCCCGTCCAACAAGAGCGAATTCAGACTTTCGAAAGATGTTAAAAAGTTTCATAATTGAAGGTAGCAATTTCGCCGCTGATCATGAGATCAGACCCCGGAGTCACGAGTGGATAGCTTGGGCTTGCGAAGGAAGGCAGAAGCTACATAGGCTTGTGTGGAATGATTAATTTTACACGATGAGCGAAACAACACGGATGCATTTTGTTCCCCGGACTTACCTCAAGCGATTTTAAACTGAAAAAATGAAAGCCGGGACGAAAGAGTATTATATCAGTGCGCTCGATATTTCTAAGTTCAACGCCGAAGAATCTGACATTATTAAGGGTGTAATCGAACAAAGAAATATCCGAAGAATCTGTGTTGAGGATAATCTTTATTTATTGCCCGGAGAAACAAAAGAAGAAAGATTATTAATAGAAAATCTATACAAGGAATTATATGAAGATGGCTATGATGCATTATACAAATTATTCATTGATGATAAGAGAGAGATAATCACAGTAGAAGAAAGATATTCTATCGTTGGTTTTGTTGTGTCGTTGTTTTTCCGCAATAATACATGGAACAATTTCCTGAACCGTATCATGAGTAATATGTATGATAGAGCCTATCATCTTTCAAAAGCCAATAATCAAAACTCTTTCTTTTTCGAGGACAAAGAAATTTCATTAGTTGGTAAAACACTTGACGAGTTAAAATCTGATAATAAGAAACATGATACGCCAATTCATGCAATGCAAACAGTGCAAAGAATATTCGAGCTTATCCGATTGCGAGTGAATAATGATTTTATATCCGTGATGAAAGCGAGACCTGGGTTTGAATTTATTACTAACGATAATCCTGTTTCATTTAAGAACCACGATACAATGCATCGACCAATTCCCTTCAATCCTACTAATGTACTTTGGCTACCTATTGATAAAGACCATATGATACGAGTCCAGCCGTGGGCAGATCAATTAGATTGGACAATGATCGGTAGCCTTGATGATGGGCCGTTTCCCGGATTAATGACATCCATGAGCAATAACTTTCAACTACAGCAATCTGGTAAGTATTTGTTAGGTACAGAAAGCGGGTTAAAGATGTTTCAACAAAAACCTATGGGGATAGTGCCTAAACGTTAAGCCAATTCTAAATAAAGCCGACTCGTTTTTAGTGATTCTTTCACTCTGTGTTTGTCGATTTTATCTATACTGAAGTTGCAGATTAATACCTCCACAATTGTTCTTGCATTTTCAACATTGCCAACGGGAATGATAAAAGGCGATAATTTTTAAAGTGCCTTTTCTTTCTTTTAAAGGGGGAGGTCCTTTTCGCTAATAATTTCTTCCCTTCCAACTTCTACAGTTCACCGCAAACTTTTCCCAGTTCACATCATTTCAAAAATTGCCTTTCTCTATAAAATAACTTTGTGCCATCAAACAAAAACATATATGAAAAAGGTAATTGCAATTTCCTTCAAAAAAAATATGTCCATGATTTTCCTACGCAATAATATTTCGTAAATAATGTTATCTATCTTAACTCAAATTTTTATATGAAATTTTTATATGAAATTTTTGCTTGACATTTCACTTTGCCTTTTCTGCATTATTTGTTCCGCTCAAAAAATAACCATCTACTATGATAATAACTGGGCGGTAACAGTCAGCGAAAAAGCAACTTATTATGCAGACTTCGAAAAATCAGGAAATATGTATCAATGCATTTCTTACTGGATGACAGGAAACAAGTTGCGTGGTAAATCTACTTACCCGGATACGTTAATGATGCACCCTGTTGGATCACAGGTGCTTTACTTTCAAAATGGGCATGTTGAGGATTCCACTTTCTACTCAGGAGAAAAGAGATTGTATGAATATCACTATTACTCTAATGGGCAGTTAGCCGCACATTATTATATACCGGATGGTAAAGATGAAGGTGTGGCAGAAGGGTTTGATGAAGAAGGTAAAAAAGTTAAAAATTATGTGTATGAAAAAGAAGCCGAATTTAAGGGAGGACAAAAAGCGTGGCAGCAATACATTCAAAAGAACGTTTCAAAGGATTTAAAAATAAAGGGTGAAGGCGACGTTACTGCCGAAGTACAGGTTCAATTTATTGTTAACCAGGAAGGCGAAGTGAGCGCCGCGAAAATCCTTAAATCTTCCGGATACTCACAGGTGGATAAAGATGCGTTACGTGTAATAAAAGAATGCCCCGCGTGGAAAGCAGCCATACAATTCAACAGGCCGGTAAATGCCTACCGGGTTTAGCCATTTGTTTACCAGATTGTTGGAGAGAAAAAAAAGGAAACAGATAAATAGAAATTTGGACATCTAACGGCCACCCTTACCAGCCAAAATATTCCTTCGCATTATTATAACAGATGTCCTGCACAATTTTACCTGCCCATTCTGTATCGTTTGGTAATTCGCCGTTTTCTATTTCGTTGCCAAAGAGATTGCAAAGGATTCGCCTGAAATATTCATGGCGGGGAAAAGAAATCTTCCACCTTTACCATTGCGCCTCATGTGGTGTTCCTCTTGCCATCCGTAGTAGCAGGAATCGTTACAATTAACTATTTTTAGGAATCTTCCTGGTAAGGCATGATCCAATCGGAATGCCGGAATGAATTCCATTTTACTTTGTCTGGCGCAAATCTCTGACCTGTGTCATTTCGTTACTTTCTTTTTAGTCCTGTATAACCTAATAATTATTTTATCTTAGAAATGCATTGCTTTTGATTTAATTAATTTCAACAACGTTTTACGTATCTACATGGAAATCCGGTGAGAGCAGGATTTGTAAGAGAGCCCCGGGATTGGCTATACAGCATTGCCTTTGACTGTTATACTAACGGGAAAGGATTATTAAACCTGGTAAGGGTTGATTGAAAGACTTTGTGACATCAAAAAATTGGTAGTTTTACTAACGTGCAGGCACAGGTCAGACCTGCGCCAGGGTGGTATAAATACTTTAGAAAAAGATAGAACTTAGTTCTTTCGCAACTTTAGCATAGATAGTAAGTTTGCGATATAAGTTGTGATTTTACTTTCAGATTTTTGATACTAACTTAGTTCTTTCGCAACACGCGGTGCCCAGGTGGCTGAGCTTTGGTTGATCAGAAAATAAAAACATAAGGATGAAATATTTATTGGTTATAATAGCTGCTGCACTCTTTTTCACAGGCTGTACCACTCAGGATAAACCGGTTGATGACGTTTACGCCCTGGCGGTAAAGGCTCGGCCTTATTTGCGCCTGAGCGTATACATCACCGCACAAACGCTGGCAGGCCCATTGTCCACTGAAGCGGGCAGAAGGGAATCCGTTTCCATGCTGAGAGCCAACGGTGTCACTAAAGTTTACCTGGAAGTTTATCGATCCGGCCTGGTGGTGCCAAAGAATACACTCGTTGCAGCATCAGCCTTTTATCGCCAAAACGGGTTCGAGGTGACAGGCGGCATCGCCACTTTTCCAGGCGATAATTTTGGTGTGACTGAGAAAGGCAAACTGGGCTGGTTCAACTTTCAAAACCAAAAAACCCAGGACGACCTTCGCAATGTAATGGAACAGGTAGCACCCATTTTTGATACGTTCATCATTGACGACTTTTTGTGCACCAGCGATACCAGCCTGGAATCCACGGCCGCAAAGGGAAGCAGAAGCTGGTCGCAATACCGCCGCGACCTGCTCACGGGACTCAGCAAAACGGTTTTTATAGACCCCGCAAAAAAAAGCAACCCTAATATCAAGATGATCATCAAATACCCTCAGTGGTACGACCGGTTCCACCTGTTTGGCTATGATGTTGCGCGGGAGCCCGGACTTTTCGATGAGGTTTGGGTAGGCACGGAGACCAGGGGACAATATACCCCGCGGTTTGGCTATGTGCAGCCCTACGAAGGCTTTGTGAACTACCGGTGGCTGGCCACGTTGGCCGGGGCAAAAACGGGGGGCGCCTGGTTTGACCATATCGATTGCGATGCTGACGATTTCATCGAACAGGCCTACCAGTCTGTTTTGGCCGGTGCGAAAGAACTGGTCCTGTTCAACTATACCAATTTTGCCATCGATGACCCCGGGCATCACCTGCTCCGACTCGAAATAGAAAACCTGGTGAAACTGGCCAGGGCAGTAGCTTCCAATCCGGTCGTTGGCGTTGCCGGCTACAAACCGCCCAACAGCGACGCCGGAGGCGATCTTTACATCCTGGATTTTGTGGGCATGATGGGTATTCCATTGGTTCCCGTTTCGACATATCCCGAAAAGGCCAACGTGGTATTTTTGCCGACCCAGGCCGCGGCAGATACCGCCATAGCCGCTAAAATAGAAGAATCCTTGAAAAATGGTGGCCGCATTGTCGTGACATCTGGTTTTCTGGCCACAGTTAGGAACGGCGAAAGGCTGGCGGCATTGGCCGGCATTCGTTGGCCCGTCCAGTCCGCCCCGGTATCTTCATCGAAGTTGATTGTTAACGGTCAGGTGGAGACCATGAAAATGCCCCTGGACTTAGAGGCAAAAATCCAGGTGGGCAATGCCACAACCTTGATTGCCGCCCAGATCAATGGCGAGGAAATACCGTTTTTGACCAGCAGCAGC
Source organism: Chitinophagaceae bacterium (assembly GCA_046593045.1). Classification (GTDB taxonomy): domain Bacteria; phylum Bacteroidota; class Bacteroidia; order Chitinophagales; family Chitinophagaceae; genus Ginsengibacter. The sequence continues at coordinate 20,072 of JBKJRY010000239.1, forward strand.
GATGGGCGATTTTATGTGTTGAACATGCACACTTTTTCGGAGCAGGATTTTGACGCGGCCGGCGAGGTGTTGCTTTCGCCGAAGCGGTTGGGATTTCTGCAATTGCCCTGGGCCGCCGCCAACATATTGCGCCAGCCATTTCTGGATCCATTGAAATGGCGTCTTGATGCGCCGCCGCGGGTGGTGCTCCAGCCCCTGGAAAATAAAGGCTTTTTGATCCACAACTACAATCGGGAGGAGGTTGAAGTGCATATCGTCCCGCCAGAAAACAAAACCGTTCACAATGTCATTACGGGCGAGACCATCCCATCGGGAGAACAAGGCATTACGATAAAAATGCCCCCCAGGTCCAGGATTTGGGTGGAATAGGGAAATTGGCAGAATTTGGATTTGTGCCAAAGCCATGCCGAATCCGGGATTTTCCCTGTCTGGCGCAGCTCTGACCTGTGTCATTTCGTTACTTTCTTTTAGTTCTGTATAACCTAATAAAGTCAGGTTCTCGCCCAACCATTCTTTCAGTTCCTCTACCTTCATTCCATCTACGCCGCTGCTGCCTCCATTGCTCTCCACTCTGCGCAGAGCTTTGGTTACATTTAATGGGTCGGCAATCCTATCCA
>JBKJRY010000258.1:0-25836 GCA_046593045.1 Chitinophagaceae bacterium
GATCCATTCCTGTATAGCATACGCCCCGGCTTTATCGTAAGGCTTATAATTATCGACATAATGCTCTATCTGTTCTTCGGAAAGAACAATAAACTCAACTTCCGTTTGCTCTGCAAAAATGATTTTCTTTTCTCCGGATAAAATACAAACCCCGGTTATTACTTTGTGCTTCCTGCCAGAAAGCCGGGACAAAGTATTGATGGCTTCTTCACGGCCTGAAGGCTTACCTATAATTTTATCGTTTAGCACTACAATAGTATCTGCGGCCAGTATGGGATACTTTTTACCGTTAGTATCAGAATACGATAAATTGTTACATACATAATTCGCCTTATTAATGGCAATGTGTATTGCAACTTCAGCAGGTGATAACTCTTCTGGATAACTTTCATCAGTATCTGAAGCCACGACATCAAATTCAATTTCCGCCCATTGGAGCAACTGGCTTCGCCGCGGAGATTTTGATGCTAAAATTATCTTTCCTGTTTTCATTTGACGAATAGAATTAAAAGAAAATCATGGACAAAATTCCGGTTAGCATAATATATTTGACAACTCTACTCAACCTATGGAAATCTTCCTGGCTTTGGGCCTCATAAAGTTTACGCAACACCCACAACAGAGGAATGATAATAGCGACGAGAGAATACGCCGCAGAAAGCCACCAACCCAATTGTATAACATAAAACTGCATTAAAAATACACCAACTGTAAGCACGATCAGCCAAACAGCTACGAATACTTTAGATACCTGCATCCCCCATACTATGGGCATTGTAGAACAGCCATATTTTAAATCGCCTGTGAGGTCTTCCATATCCTTTATTACTTCCCGGATTAGTGATATTACAAAAGCAAAACCGGCATAAATAAAAGAGACTTTCAATAATCTCCTCCATTCAGCATCGGGTGAAATAAGTTGAAACCGATATTCAGCCACCGTTAACACAAGAATGACCCAAGCAGTGAGTAACGAAATTAGAACATTCCCGATCAGGAGCTTTTTCTTGAAAGTAGTTGAGTAAAACCAAAGAGCAAGGATAGCAATAAGATTAAAGAACGGGATATAAAAATTCCAAAGCTTATATCCCACATAAAGACTCAGCACGAAACCAATGGCAGATAAAACAACATGGAGAACTATCGCCCATCTTCTCTTAATATACCTGTCAACAATTAATTTTGAAGGTTTATTTACAAGGTCAATATTTAAATCAAAATAATCATTTATGATGTATCCCGCGGCGGCGATACAAACTGAAGCAGCCAGAAGAAGAAAAAATAAAGGTTGGGAAAGCTTAACGGCACCATCTTCATGTATGCTCCCGTAGTAAGCAAAATGCATAATGAAAAACCTGAAGAGCATTTGCGTAAGGGCTATAAATAAAAGATTAGGCCACCTTACCAGTTTAAAAAAAGCGGTGAGAACGTTCATGGGTAATACTTAATGATTCAACCAGGTTACTAAATCAGGCGGAAGGAACAGAAGTATGCAATGGCCAGCTATTGTTAAGTTTCATCACTTTTTCAATTACATCCCTTACACAACCATAGCCACCACCTAACGGTGAAATATAAGAAGATATTTTTTTAATTTCAACTGCGGCGTCCGCGGGGCAACATGCGAAACCAGCGATCGTCATACACTCATAATCAGGAATGTCATCTCCCATATATAAAGTTTCGCTCTCAGACAGCCCATTTTCCGATAAATAATTTATAAGCATGGATTTTTTATCAGTCACTTTCATAAATACGTCAGTGATTCCAAGCTTATTAAGCCTTTCAGTGACAGGAGGCGCGTCGCTCCCGGAAATTACCACTATTCTGTACCCATTTTTTATCGCTAATTGTAGAGCGTATCCATCTTTGATATTCATTTTCCGAAGCCAATTATTATTTTGGTCAATAAGCAGGTTACCATCCGTAAGGACCCCATCCATATCAAAAACAAAAGTTTTTATATGCCTGAAATGTGAAAAGATATTCATTTATTAGGAATAATTTCGGTGGAGAAACAATGTTTAAGCGGCATTCATTTTTGGTTGTCTCTCCATTCGTATACCCAACTGCTTTGGATCATTTCAAGATGCCCTTCATTACTATCTTCAGGCTTTCCGGTAAAGGTTGGAATTTCCAGCACCCATTTTCTAAGGTCAGTGAATCTTATCCTGTAAATTTTACCTTCATTAAATTCATCTCCGAATTTTTCATACAGCTTCATCGCTATATCTTCATAATCGTTCCAGTGGATAGGAGGTTCAAAAGTCATTGTTTCGTATTAAAGTGTATTGGAAAATAATCTATTCGCCTAAGAATTGAGTTTGGTCCGGCAATGTTACAACAATTTCACCATCGCCTTCCTCAAGGATACATTGACAGCCGAGCCTTGAAGTCAAACGCGGATTTACGGCCCTATCTATAAAATCTTCTTCGCGGTCAGTTAATTCGGGCAAATAATCTTCTCCCTTTTCTACATATACGTGGCAGGTACTGCATGCACATACACCGCCACAGTTATGGTGAAGATCGATATCATTTTTCAGGGCAATTTCTAAAATTGACTGGTCTGATTCAACATTTTCAATTGTAACAGGCTTCAGGCCTTTCTGCTCAAATTTATAAGTAACATTATACATCATAATTCCTTTTCGGCTGCAAAACTAAGCTATAGCGCAACAAAAGGCTTACGATTTTTTTAATCCTTTCATAATCTAAATGCGACCGGATCGCACTTACTTGTTTTTTTGGTGAAGTTTTAAAATACTTTCAGAAAGTTTGAGATAAATATATTTCAGATCGGTATGAGGAGAAAGTGTCTGCAGGTGACGGTTAAGAGTCACAATATCTTCCCTTATAGCTGGACCGGTTTGTATTTCATGAGGAGAGAAATGATTTACTTTATAAGTACTCTCATTTATTAACGGAAGCAATACTTTAAATTCTATTTTTTCTTTTTCACAAAAAGTTTCAGTCATGGCGATAAGATGATTCGTAAAATTTCCTACAAATACAGCAGCCACATGATAAAGTAATCGCTCCTTATCAGTACAGGGGATTACAGTATCAGATAGAGTTCTTGCAAATTCCGTGACAATATGAAGTACTTGCTTGGTATTGCCGCTTACAAGAAAAGGTATTTCAGGTATATGGTCGTATTCTTCCGTGAGTGTCTGTAATGGATACAGCACCCCGTATTCGGATGAGCTGTTTTTCAGGATATCCATTGGTACCGAACCTGCAGTATGCACTATCAGCTTATTTTTAAAAGACCTAATTTTTTCGATGGATTCTAATGCTGCATCTGTAAGCGCTACAATATATATGTCTGCATCAGCAAATTCCTTGTCTGATAAAGCCCCGGATTGAGCATTATATTTTGCTCCCAGTTCATTAGCATTTTCGATATGGCGGCTTACAACCTGTACAATTTTGTGCCCTGCTCTTTGAATTATTGCACATAATACTGTTGCGACATTTCCTGAACCTATTATTACAACATTCATTTTTATGTTTTTTTACTTACAGGAAAAGCTTAGCAAAAAATATTTAATGCAATTACCTTGACCCCGTATACTTCGATAGGTTATTTAATAAAACATTTATTATTTGATGATGCGGAATAGAAATTTGTAATGTAGGATATTAAGTTAAGTAATAATTTTTGTTTAATATGGGAGGTATAGCGAAGATAACACGCGTATTTTAAAAATTGCTATTTAGTAATAAAAATTGCATTTTTAATTTTTAAGCTAATATTGCAGGGAGCACAAATACTTAATTTTTTATTGCTTTTGTTATTTGAAAATGGAAAAAGAAGAAAAAAAACATGTATGGCCAAAAATTTATTGATAGTCGAATCTCCCGCGAAAGCAAAAACAATTGAAAAAATATTGGGAAGCGATTTTGAAGTCAAAAGTTGCTATGGTCATATTCGTGACCTTGAAAAAGACGATATGGGTATAGATGTAAATAATCATTTTGCTCCCCGTTATAAAGTGCCCGATGATAAAGCTAAAGTTGTAAGGGAATTAAAACAATTTGCAAAAAAAGCTGATGAAGTATGGCTTGCATCGGATGAGGACCGTGAAGGAGAAAGTATCAGCTGGCATCTTGCCGAAGTGCTGGGACTGGATATAAAAACCACGAAACGTATTGTCTTTCATGAAATAACCAAGCCAGCCATACAGGAAGCCGTTGAAAACCCAAGATTAATCAATATGGATCTTGTGAACTCGCAACAAGCCAGGAGAATTGTTGACAGGCTGGTCGGATTTGAGTTATCTCCTGTATTGTGGAGGAAAATAGGAATGCAGGGTGGTTTAAGTGCAGGAAGAGTTCAAAGTGTTGCGGTAAAATTAATCGCCGAAAAAGAACGGGAGATAAACCAGTTTGCTGCTACCAGCAGTTTTAAGATAGAAGCTTTCCTGGCAGCCAGGGACCTTAATGGAAAATCTATTTCGTTCAAGGCCGAGGATGGCAAACAAAGAACAATTGAAGGCGCAGATGAGTTTCTTCAAAAATGTAAAGGAGTATCTTACGCTGTAAAAGATGTTGTTGTAAAGCCAGGCAAACGTACTCCGGCAGCCCCTTTTACTACATCAACATTGCAGCAGGAAGCAAGCCGTAAACTTGGATACGGCGTAAGTAAAACAATGTTGATTGCTCAAAAGCTATATGAAAGCGGTAAGATCACCTACATGCGTACAGATAGCTTACACCTGAGCGAGACAGCCAAAGAAAAAATACAGGAGGAGATTAAAAAGAATTATGGTGACAGGTATCTCCTGTTGCGAAACTATAAAAACAAGAATGCAAGCGCACAGGAAGCCCATGAAGCAATAAGGCCAACAGAAATGGAAGTGAATACGGTAAATGATCCGGAAACCGGCAGGCTCTACGATCTTATTTGGAAGCGTACGATTGCCAGCCAGATGAGCGATGCGGTCCTGGAGAAAACCACTGCTAAAATTTCCATTAGCACCGTTGAAGATGAGCTTACTGCCTCTGGTGAAGTATTAAAGTTTGATGGATTTCTAAAAGTTTATTTTGAATCAGATGACGATGATGAAAATGGCTCAACACCATTTGGAAGCGAAAGCAGGCTTCCCTCTCTTACAGCCGGGCAGCAACTTGAGTTTGAAAGAATGACGGCAACTGAAAAATTTACCCGCCCGTCCGCAAGATATACTGAAGCTTCATTGGTGAAAAAACTTGAAGAGCTCGGTATCGGAAGACCGAGCACTTACGCACCCACTATAAGTACTATTGTAAAAAGAAATTATGTAGAAAAAAGAGATAAGGAAGGTATAAAAAGAGAGATACGCATAATAACGCTTGTGAATGACAGCATAGAAAAAATAACTACACAGGAAAATACCGGCGCCGAAAAATCTAAGCTTTTTCCCACAGACCTGGGCCTCGTAGTTACTGACTTTTTAAACCTGCATTTCGATACGGTGATGGATTATTCATTTACCGCGAATATTGAAGAAGAGTTCGATGAAATTGCTGAAGGCAGGCAGTTATGGAGCACTATGGTGGGGAAGTTTTATAAACCTTTCCATGAAAATGTGGAGCATACCCTGGAAAATGCCGACCGGGCGAAAGGTGAACGTGAATTAGGCGTGGATCCTGTGAGTGGGAAGCCTGTTCTTTCACGAATGGGACGATATGGCCCTATGGTACAAATAGGCGCACAGGATGATGAGGAAAAACCAAAGTTTGCCAAACTGAAAGCTTCCCAAAGTATTGAAACAATCACGCTGGAGGAAGCTCTTGAATTATTTAAATTGCCGCTCACATTAGGAGAACACGATAGCCAGGAGGTGTCTGTAAACATTGGCCGGTTTGGTCCTTACGTCAAGTTTGGCGAACAATTCATTTCTATACCAAAGGGCGAAGATTTGCTTGAAATTGATTTGGAAAGAGCAATAGAAATTATACAGGCAAAACAAGTGGAAGATGCCCCAATAGGCTCATATGATGACAAACCTATAACGAAAGGTAAAGGCCGTTTTGGTCCTTTCATTAAATGGAACGATCTATTTATAAATGTACCCAGGGCGTATGATTTTGATAAACTTACTCCAAAAGATTGTAATCAATTAATTGAAAAAAAGATTGAAAAAGAAGCCAACCGATATATAAAACAATGGCCGCAGGAAAAGATTGCAATTGAAAATGGCCGTTGGGGTCCTTTTATCCGTTTCGGTAAGAAAATGCTTAAACTTCCTGGTGGTAAGGGGAAACATACTCCCGAGGAACTAGCCAATATGGAACTGGAAGAAGTAAAGAAATTGATTGTTGCCCAGGATCCCAAGGCGTTCGATAAGAAAGCCTCCAAAAAAGCACCTGCAAAAAAAAGGGCAGGCAAAAAAAGTGAGTCTTAAATTAAAATGCTTTCAAGCATGATAATTGTGATGGAAAAAAGGAATGAGAGAAAATGAAAAAATTGAACTTTTGCATTTGCGGTTATAGCACAGATAAAAAGGTAAACAGGTAAGAAACGTTCGCGCTCATTATCATCATTTATAAACTTTTTTATCTTTACAATATTGATTCTTAATTAATACTATCCGTATTTAATGCAGGAAAATAATGAAATATCTGCCCTCTTTCATCTAATAGATGATCCGGATGAAGAGGTTTTCACAACAGTGAGTGAACGTATTGTCTCAATGGGAAGGGCTATTATTCCAAATCTTGAAAATTTATGGGAAAATACTCCGGATGAGGGCGTACAGGAAAGGATTGAAATGCTTATTCATAAACTTCACTTCCGCGACCTTGTAAATGATCTTTCAAACTGGAAAAATGGATCCTGCGAATTGCTGGAAGGCGCACTTCTTGTAGCGCGTTACCAGTATCCTGATATGAGTTCAACTTCTCCCTTGCAGGAACTTGAGAAAATTAGAAGGAATATCTGGCTGGAATTGAATAGCTATCTCACCCCGCTTGAGCAAATAAATGTAATAACTGGAATCCTCTACAGCTATTATAAACTTAAGGGAAACGAAATTGCTTATGACATCACGGACGATTTTCTGCTGAATAAAGTAATCGAAAATAAAAAAGGAAACTCCATTACAAACGGCATATTTTATTTGATTATTTGTGAACTTCTCGACATACCGGTAAAAGCTATGAACATTCCGCGGCAATTTATCCTTGGATATTTTGATATTGACTATAATTTTCCAAACCCTACCCGGCAAAAGAGCGACAAGATAAATTTTTATGTTGATCCCCTCAATGGGCAAATATATTCGCATAAAGATGTAGAGAACTATTTTAAAAGAATTTCGGTACCACCCACTGCTTCCTATTTTAAACAATTAGAGAATAAAAGAATTATTCAGCACCTGCTCGAAGAATTCAGTAAATGCTTCAAAGATCCCGCCAACCAATACAAGAAAAATGATTTAATCTTTCTTTCAAAATTATTAGACGATTAAAAATTATTTTCTTTTAGACGTAAATCTGTTTTATTTAAAAATCCCTCACGTTTATAAAACAATTGACCTGGCTCTGTGATGTTAATCTTTATAACACTTGTAATTTATCAATAGTTAAATAAGAGATTTTGCACTAATAACTTTGGTCAATAATATTGGCGATATAATTGTTGTAAATTTCAGCCTCAATTCACATCATAAATAGCAGCCACAATGATGCCCCCTGCATTTGCCGGAAAAAAATCCCTGTTGAACTTAATAATTGCATCAATCGTTGTTTTCTATTTGATAAGCTGCGACAATGGAACCCCGGTTACAACCGTCTCCTCTATGGATACAGCTTCTCAATCAACTGATGAACTTTTTAAAAAATATAATCTTGATAAAATTGTATTGCCAACGGGATTTTCGATCAGCGTTTTTGCAGAAGCGGAAGGCGCCAGGAGTTTATGCGTTTCTCCGGGCGGGACAATATTTGTGGGTACACAGGGCGCAGGAAAAGTATATGCCTTAAGGGATGACAACCATGACGGGAAGGCCGAAAAAGTTTATACAATTGCAAAAGACCTGAACACCCCAAATGGTGTTGCTTTCAAAGACGGAAATCTTTATATAGCCACCATATCAGCTATCTACAGGCTTGATGGAATTGAATCGAAACTAGAGAATCCGCCGGCTCCAGTTGTGGTTTATGATAAGTATCCGACTGATACCCATCATGGCTGGAAATTTATAGCTTTCGGTCCTGATGGAAAGCTGTACGTACCTGTTGGTGCGCCTTGTAATATTTGCGAGCCCGATAAACCGATATATGCTTCTATCACCCGGATGAATGCTGATGGCAGCGATTTTGAAATTTATGCGAAAGGCATAAGAAATACGGTTGGCTTTGCGTGGCAACCGGGCACGGATGAACTATGGTTCACAGACAATGGAAGAGATAACCTTGGAGACGATGTACCCAATGATGAATTAAATAAAGCTCCAAAAGCGGGAATGAATTTCGGATATCCTTATTGTCACCAGGGTGACATCCCGGACCCAGAATTTGGGAAAGATAAAAACTGTAGTGATTATACGCCCCCCGTAAAATTAATGGGTCCCCATGTGGCGGCACTTGGTCTTAGATTTTATACCGGCAGTATGTTTCCTGTGGAATATAAAAATGCAATTTTTGTAGCAAGACATGGTAGTTGGAACAGGAGCACGCCTATCGGGTATAATGTGGCAGTATTAAAAATGGACGCAAATGGAAACGTTACAGATCCCGAACCTTTCGCCCAGGGTTGGTTACAAAATGAAAAAACAGTAAATGGCCGGCCTGTTGATGTTGCAGTTTTACAAGATGGCTCTTTACTTGTGAGTGACGATTATAATGGTTTAGTTTATAGGATAACTTACAAAGTCCTCTGATCCCTGGAGGGCAAAAGAAAACACTTTGTGGAATAGTAAAGATCATTCGGAATTTTTTTACAATTGAGTTAGTCCGGCGGGTTTAACCTTTTTAATTTTTATATTTTTCTCTATTTTTCTAAACTTTTAAATTCTAAAAAATGCCAGATCACGATCATCATCATCATGCAGAAGAACATTTACTAAGTTCTGATTTTTTGCGGGATGTTGTAATCGGAATGAGCGATGGGCTCACGGTTCCATTTGCCCTTGCTGCCGGCTTGAGTGGCGCAATAGCTATGAGCAATATTATAGTAATTGCGGGGGTAGCTGAAATTGCGGCCGGTAGTATAGCAATGGGCCTCGGCGGTTATCTTGCAGGTAGGACAGAACAGGATCATTACAATAGTGAATTAAAAAGAGAATATGCGGAAGTAGAGCGAATTCCGGAGATGGAAAAAAGAGAGGTTAAAGATTTCTTTCAAAGTATCGGATTAAGCGAAGATTTACAGGCAAAAGCGACTGATGAAATTGCCACAGACAAGAAACAATGGGTCGACTTCATGATGAAGTTTGAATTAGGGCTTGATAAACCAGATCCCCTCAGGGCCCGTAAAAGTGCATTAAATATCGGGGTGTCATATATACTAGGCGGAATCATTCCGTTGAGCCCTTATTTTTTTATTACGGATTCAAAAGAGGCCTTAAAATTTTCAATTGTCGCCACCCTCATATGTCTTTTCGTTTTTGGATATTTTAAAAGTAAAGTTACTGGCGTACCTGTTCTTTCAGGGGCTTTAAAAGTTATGCTGATTGGAGCTGCAGCTGCCGGTGCTGCTTACGGTGTGGCTATGCTTATCAAATGAATGGGGACCCGTAAATATTTGGCTAACATCTCACTTTTTAATGTAGTCTACATTTCTCCATATTTTATTGTAAAACACTCTTGTAGTATTCACATTATTAAAGGTAACTGTACTAATAGCTTAAAGTAACTGTACTCATTTATCCACATCAGGGAAATAATTTTAGTACAGCCACGTTTATTAGCCGAATGTATTGTAACACAACACACTTTCATCAAAATTCAGTGCTAACAACGGAACTAATTATTAATGGCGACTCTTCGTTTATTAACATTTTTATAAAAGCATCCGATATCAAAAAAGTCAGTTATATACAAATAAAATTTCCTGGTTCAAACGCAGATCAACACTATTAAATTTTTTATTGAAGATGAGCACAAAGAATCTATAAGCGAATAAATTATTAGAAAATCTTAAAGGATGGTCAGTTTTGGATTTTGGAGAATCCCTTCATGCAAATGAGGGGCTTTTTTATTTTACAAACTGATGATTAGCGATAAAAAATTTATTCAATAATTATTTTATGCCTGCTATCATGGGAAATATTTTGAATTGTCCATTCTATTTTCTTTACAAAATCGTGTTTGCGCACCATGCAATTTTGTTTTGAACAGATACGGCACGAAAATTCTTTGCATCCGTCAGAATGAACAAATAATTCAACTGCTTCTCCAAACTCATTTCGTATGAGTACAGCCAGGGATTCTATTTCGCCATGAGCTTCATTTACATTCAGGTACCACGGAACAGTGAGATGGCAATCACAATGAAGAGTACTCCCATATTTTATTATTCGTAGGTTATGAATATCAATCCAGTTTTCGCGCCGGTTTTTATTAAGTATCGTAACAAGATTATCCAATAACTGCCTGTCTGCTTCATCCATTATACCGGCCACGGATGTACGCACTATTTTATAACCCGTGTAAATTATGATCACAGCAAATAAACAAGCTATTGCGCTATCAATCCATATCCAATTTGTAAAATACAATAATAGCAACCCCGCAAAAATTCCAATAGTACTGTAAGTGTCGCTTTTTAAATGCTTCCCGCCGGCAATCAATTGCAATGAATTATTTTTTTTGCCGGTAGCAACACACATTGAACCGGCAATGTAGTTGACAATGCCAGTTGCGCCGACTAATATAATGCCAAAATCAAGCCTCATAACTTGTAATGGATGAAAAAAATTTCGCACCGCTTCATAAATGATAAATATTCCCGCAACAGTGATTAGCGTGCCTTCAATTGCTGCCGAAATGAATTCGATTTTACCATGCCCATATGGGTGAGTATCATCTTTTGGCTTTGCTGAAAAATAAAGGCTGTATAGGCCTATAAGGCTTGCTACAATATTTACGATACTTTCCAACGCATCGGTAAGGATTGCAAGAGACCGTGTTACATGCCATGCATAAATTTTTATAATAAATAAAACAATCGCAACAACTGCGATCAGCTTTTGGAGCTTAAGATTTTCTTTAGCTGCTATCAATATCTCCGTTCTTTAAGGAATCTAAAATACAATATTACCATTTATCGGTAACTTATATGATGTTGTAACAGGCAGTAGCTTACTACCAATCCTGGTTTGTTGCAAATCCATGTTGAATTATCTTTTAATTATTCCTTTTTTAAAATGGGTAAACATTAAATTTGCGACATGCGCAGAACCCTGAACATATTAGCAAGTTCTTTCAGGCTTACCATGCAGGAGCTTATGGTTAATAAATTGCGTACATCTCTTTCATTAATTGGAATTTCATTTGGAATATTTTGTATCATAGGCGTACTGGCCACGGTTAACAGTCTTGAAATGAATATTCAAAATCAAATAAAAAGCCTTGGCACCAACACTATATATATTGACAAATGGAATTATGCCGGCGGCCCTGATTATCCGTGGTGGAAATACATAAACCGCCCTACGCCTGAGTTTGAAGAAGTTGGATTTATAAAAGAAAGAAGCCAACTTGCAAGTAATGTTGCATTTACGATCAATGGTTCTGGCACCGTTCAATATGAAAATTTCGCTCTGCAGGGTGTAACTTTTTTTGGAGTAAGTGCTGAAGAAAATAATATACAGCCAGTCACCATTCAGTTTGGAAGATTTATTTCGTCAAATGAATTTGCTTCGGGAAGCCCCGTGATAGTAATGGGATACGACAACGCCGAAAATTTGTTTGGAAATCCTGCATATGCAGTTGGCAAAGAAGTTAAAGTAAAAGACAAGCATGCCAAAGTAATAGGTGTTATTAAGAAACTTGGTAAAAGCCTTATAGGATGGAATTATGACGAATCGGTTATCTTATCTTATCGTTTTGGACGGCAGCTTTTTAATGAAGAGAACAGCCGCCCATTCATTATGGTGAAAGGAAAGGAGGGTGTCACTGACGTTGCGCTTGCGGATGAATTGGAAGGTGTAATGCGTTCCATCCGAAAATTAAGTCCCAGGCAGGAAGATAATTTCACGCTAAACCAAATAAGTAGTTTTAGCAACAGGGTAAGTTCCCTGTTTTCAAGTATTAACCTGGGAGGATGGGCAATAGGCGTATTAAGTCTTGTAGTTGGTGCTTTTGGTATTGCCAATATTATGTTTGTAACTGTAAAAGAGAGAACAGCTATGATAGGTTTGAAAAAAGCGATCGGGGCTAAAAAGAGAAGCATTCTCTCGGAGTTCTTACTTGAAGCAGCTATTATATGTATCATGGGGGGAATGATAGGGTTGTTACTCGTATTTATATTGACAATTGTACTCACCAATGTTTTCGATTTTCCTGTTTACATATCTGCCAATATTCTCACTCTTACGATCTCTATATGTGTAATAATTGGAATTCTATCTGGCATCATACCCGCATACATAGCATCAAGATTAGACCCCGTGGTTGCGATTAGATCAAAATAATCTTTAGTTTATTTTGTTACTTTTCATTTTATTTTATTTTATGATAAGTGATGGCAAAATATATGGAATGGCTACGGTGTATCAAATAAAAATTTATTGACCGGACATATGTCTAAACAAAACCATTTTTGCAAAATGCAATTTTAAAAAGTTAATATGCCACATATCCTTGCAATAGAATCTTCCTGTGATGAAACTGCAGCTTCTGTCTGTAGGGATGGAACTATTTTAAGCAACGTTATTTTTAGTCAATCAATTCATGAGCAATATGGTGGAGTTGTGCCGGAACTGGCTTCCAGGGCGCATTTGCAGGCATTAATTCCTGTTGTAGATGAGGCTTTACTCAAAGCCAATATTAAACCTGACGAGATAGACGCTTTTGCTTTTACACAATCTCCCGGCTTATTGGGTTCGCTTTTAGTAGGATCAGGCTTCGCCAAATCACTTGCACTTTCTTTTAATAAACCCCTGATCGCAGTTGATCACATGCAGGCTCATGTATTAGCTAATTTGATAAAATCCGAACCACCAGGCAAAGCCGTACCGTCTTTCCCGTTTTTATGCCTAACGGTAAGCGGTGGCCATACCCAAATAATTTTGTGCACTGATTATTTAAAAATGAAAATAGTCGGGCGAACATTGGATGACGCCGCTGGAGAAGCATTTGATAAGTCTGCAAAGATATTAGGCCTTCCCTACCCCGGCGGACCATTAATTGATAAATACGCGGTAAATGGTAACCCGGCAAAATATAAGTTTCCCGAACCAAAAATTGATGGTCTGAATTTCAGTTTTAGCGGCTTAAAAACGGCGATACTTTATTTTATCAGGGACGAAAAAATAAAAAATGAAAACTTTATCGACGAGAATCTTGCTGACATTTGTGCCTCAATACAATCGAGAATCGTTTCTATATTATTAAATAAACTAAAAAAAGCATCGCTCGAATATAACATTAAAGATGTTTGTATTGCAGGTGGAGTAAGTGCCAATAGCGGACTAAGAAAATCATTTGACGAAGTGGGGAAAGAAGAAGGATGGCGAACCTTCATTCCCGAGTTTCAATACTGCACAGATAATGCGGCTATGATTGCCATAACTGCATATTATAAATACCTCGCTCAGCAATTCGAAGATTATTCAATCGTGCCTTCCGCCAGAACAAATACGGCAAGCTGGCAGAGTTAAGCTACTCAGTTAAAGGCACCGCTTTTTTCAATTTTTCATTAATATATTTCGTTTACTTATCTTAACCTTAAAAATCAAACTTCCGTTTTACCGGACATATTTCATTTCTTTAGGTGGAAAATTATAGCACTACCATGAATAGAAAAGAGGTTATTAATAAAATAAGGAACGAAAAATCATGGGATATGCTGGTAATTGGTGGCGGCGCAACCGGCCTGGGCATTGCCCTCGAAGCCTGCTCCCGCAATTATTCCACCCTGCTCGTTGAACAATCAGATTTTGCAAAATCCACTTCATCAAAAAGTACAAAGCTGGTACATGGTGGCGTGAGGTACCTTGCGCAAGGCAATGTAAAACTGGTAAGAGAAGCCAGTATTGAAAGAGGTTTGTTATATAAAAACGCTCCCCATCTGGTAAAAAATTTAAGATTTATCATTCCTGTTTATACCCGCTGGAGCCGGCTTAAATACACGATCGGATTGAAATTGTACGACTGGATTTCCGGTAGTTTAAGTCTCGGCTCATCTGTTTTTATTTCCCGTAAGGAAGTAATAAAAAATCTTCCAACGATAAATACCAGGAAATTACGTGGAGGTGTTTTATACCATGATGGCCAGTTTGACGATGCAAGATTAGCGATCAATATTGCCCAGACAATTTTCGATGAAGGCGGATTTGCTGTCAACTACATGAAAGTAAAAAACTTGCTCAAAGAAAATGAGAAAGTATCCGGCGCCATTCTTACCGATGGGGTATCAGGAGATGAATATCATGTCAATGCAAAAGTGGTGGTGAATGCCACTGGTGTTTTTGCGGATGATATCATTCAAATGGATGTACCGAACGCAAGAAAAAATATTTCAGTAAGCCAGGGAGTACACATAGTTCTCGACAAAAAATTTCTGCCGGGGGAGGATGCGGTAATGATACCGAAGACAAGCGATGGAAGAGTATTATTTATTGTTCCATGGCATAATAGACTTATTGTAGGTACAACAGACACTCCTGTCCAAAACATTACACTGGAACCTACTGCTACAGAGTCGGAAATTAAATTTATACTTCAAACTGCCTCGACATATTTGACGGTAAAGCCAGAACGTAAAGATGTGTTGGGAATTTTCGCAGGTTTACGGCCGTTGGCTGCTCCGAAAGAGAAAAAAAACGATACAAAAGAAATATCACGCAGCCACAAGATTATGGTTTCGGCTTCTAAACTATTTACAATAATTGGTGGCAAATGGACGACTTATAGAAGAATGGGAGAAGATATGGTAGATAAAATTGAAAGAGAATCAGGATTGAAATCCACAACTTCAAAAACGGCAATTTTACCTATTCATGGGTTTTTAAAAGACACCAGGGCAAATAATCCATTGTATTATTATGGAAGCGATGAAGAAGCGATTAAAAAATTAATTGCTGAAACAGGAGAAGCCTGGATAAGCGAAAAATTACAAATTCACAAAGCACAGGTCATTTGGGCAATAAGAGAAGAAATGGCCAGGACAACGGAAGACATCCTAAGCAGGAGAACAAGAGCGCTACTGCTGGATGCAAAAGAAAGCATCAGGATTGCTCCTGCGGTTGCGGAAATAATAGCTGAAGAAATGAATAAAGACAATAAATGGATTGATGACGAAATAAAAAGTTTTAACGAAGTTGCAAGGAATTATGTAATAGAAGAAGTTTGAGAATACAGCTTTATCGTCTTGTTGCTCTCTAGTGGCCAGGCACATCCTCTGCATGCAGGGCCACGGAAAAAAATTTGAAAGAAACATCCGGCGCAATCTTTATTTATTATATTTATTTGCAGATAATGAGTTTGCTTCATTTTCAAAACACGATTGCATGTCAAAATACATTTTATCCTTCGACCAGGGAACCACCAGTTCCCGAGCTATTATTTTCGATAAAAAAGGTGAAGTAAAAGCAGTTGCGCAAAAAGAATTTACCCAGATATTTCCCCAACCCGGCTGGGTGGAGCATGATGGAAATGAAATCTGGTACACACAATTGGGCGTAGCAACGGAAGTTATTTTAAAAGCAGGTCTTACCATTCATGATATAGCAGGAATTGGCATTACCAATCAGCGGGAAACGACATTGGTATGGGACAGAAATACAAATCAACCTATTTATAATGCAATCGTGTGGCAGGACAGGCGAACGGCGGCGTTTTGCAATGAACTGAAAGATGGCGGCCATGCAGAAAATATTCAGCTGAAAACAGGCTTGGTCATAGATGCCTATTTTTCAGCAACAAAGTTGAAATGGATATTGGATAATATAGAAGGCGCAAGGCTAAAGGCTGAAAAAGGAGATTTGTGTTTTGGAACTATTGATTCGTGGCTGCTATTTAAACTTACTAACGGGAAGGTTCACATGACCGATGTAACCAACGCTTCACGGACCATGTTATTTAACATCCATTCATTACAATGGGATGATGAATTATTGAAATTATTCAACATTCCTCCATCAATGCTGCCCGAAGTGAAATCCAGCAGTGAAGTGTATGGAGAGACGGAAGAAATTTTAACTGCCGCCCGTATCCCGGTTTGCGGTATCGCCGGTGATCAGCAGGCTGCTTTATTCGGGCAAATGTGTATCAAACCAGGCATGGTAAAGAACACTTATGGTACCGGTTGTTTTATGCTGATGAACACAGGAGATAAACCTGTTCTTAGCAAAAATAATTTGCTTACTACCATAGCATGGAAAATTGGAGATACCGTAAACTACGCCCTGGAAGGAAGCGTTTTTATAGGTGGAGCAGTCGTGCAATGGCTACGTGATGGGCTGGGAATTATCAGGACATCGTCAGAAGTAGAAAAACTGGCAACCTCTGTGACAGACAATGGAGGTGTTTATTTTGTTCCGGCTTTTACAGGCCTTGGTGCACCCTATTGGAACCAGTTTGCAAGAGGTACTATACTTGGAATTTCCCGCGGAACTACTGCTGCACATATTGCGAGGGCCTCTATTGAAAGTATCGGCTTACAAACAATGGATGTGTTAAATGCTATGAATGCGGATGCGGGATTGTCTATAAAAGAATTAAGGGTAGATGGCGGAGCGACCGCCAATGACCTTCTTATGCAATTTCAAAGCGATGTGTTGGATTGCATGGTTATCAGGCCAAAAATTACTGAAACCACCGCGTTAGGTGCGGCTTATCTTGCGGGGCTTGCTATTGGCTTCTGGAAGGATACTAATGAAATTGAAAATTACTGGGTTGCAGAAAAAAAGTTTGAGCCAGTTATGAAAAATGAAGAAAGAGATAGAGAAATTTATCAATGGAAGAAAGCAATAAAAGCGGCACAGGTATGGGCTGAAGAATAATCCTCAAAGCATGATTTACATTTCTTTTCTTTAACCTTATTTAATTTTCTATGTCAATTTTTTTAAGTGAATTTTTAGGCACCGCTCTTTTGATCGCCTTTGGAAACGGGGTGGTTGCCAATGTAGTTTTGAATAAAACAAAAGGACAAAACAGTGGGTGGATCGTTATTGCATTTGGCTGGGCAATTGCCGTTTTCATTGGTGTATATGTTGCGGCAAAATACAGCGGAGCCCATTTAAATCCTGCAGTAACCATCGCACTATTGTATCTCGGTAAAATAAGTTGGAACGTTTTACCACAATACCTCTCAGGACAATTAACGGGCGCAATGGCGGGAAGCGTAATCGTTTGGCTTTCCTATCTTCAGCACTTTAAGGCTACAGATAATGCATCACTTACATTGGCGGTGTTCGCTACAAGTCCCGGTATCAATAGTTCCAAACATAATTTTTTGACGGAGTTTCTTGGAACATTTGTTTTTGTTTTCGCGATATTATTTATTGTAGCGCCTTCTAATAGCCTAGGCTCCCTTGATGCACTTCCTGTAGCCCTTTTGGTTTTGGGAATAGGCCTTAGCTTTGGAGGTCCTACAGGATATGCAATCAACCCCGTTCGTGACCTTGGGCCACGCATCGTTCACCAGTTACTTCCTCTTACTCATAAAGGTTCCAGCGAATGGAATTATGCATGGGTGCCTGTATTAGGTCCGCTTGCCGGTGGATTGTTGGCGGCTATCGTATTTACTTTAATATAGATTTTCAAAAACGATCATGCTGGCCGCATTCCAAAATCCGCCACCTGAAGAAATTATTCTGCATATAATTAAAAATAAAAACCTCTTAATATACCCCATTACTAAGGCCGCAAATTTCTTTCCCACTAACAATTTATTTTTTTAAGCGGCTTTTTTTTGTTATATTCTACACATTCGGATTACTAAACATTATTACATAATACATAATAGTATGTTCTAATCCTCATCATTTACCCCATTTTTTATTTATGAATCTTAATTCTAATGAAGTTCTGTTAGAAAAAAAGCCTTTACAATTTCCCGGAACCGAAGCATTGCTAAAACGACGAAAGGCCATAGTGGCCAATGGTGTAGGTATATTTTGTCCTACTACCGTTGTGGATGCAAAAGAGGGAATTATCACCGATGTGGATGGCAATAAATTAATTGACTTTGCAGGTGGCATCGGTGTAGTAAACGCAGGACATTGCCCTGATCCTGTCGTAAAAGCTATAAAACACCAGGCAGAAAAATTAATACATTCCTGCTTTCATGTATCGACTTACGAGTTATATATAGAACTGTGTGAAAAGCTGGCAGAAATTTTACCCCACGGTGATTCTACAAAAGTAATGCTGACGAACACAGGTGCTGAGGCGGTTGAAAATGCAATAAAAATTGCAAGGCAGGCTAAAAACCGATCTGCCATTATTTGTTTTACAGAAGCTTTTCATGGCAGAAGTATGATGGCAATGACACTCACTTCAAAGATCAATTACAAAATAAATTGTGGTCCTTTTGCACCGGAAGTATATCGCCTCCCTTTTCCGGATCATTATCATTATGGAAATGATTTGTCCGAAGATGAATTTATTGCGCGGGAATTACACCGGCTTGAACATTCTACACATTCTATCGTTAACCCGGAAAATGTTGCAGCAGTTATTATTGAACTGGTGCAGGGCGAAGGCGGATTTAATGTTGCGCCAAAAAAGTATATTGAAGGGCTTCGGGAGTTTTGCGACCGGTATGGCATAGTACTAATTTTTGATGAAGTGCAAAGTGGTTTTTGTAGGACAGGCAAATGGGGCGCATTTGAACATTATAATGTTACTCCTGATATTTCTACCTGGGCAAAATCAATGGGCTCTGGAATGCCTATTGGCGCAGTTATTGGAAAACAAGCGATCATGGATGCCGCAGCTCCCGGCACAATAGGTGGTACTTACCTGGGCAATCCTGTATGCTGTGCCGCATCACTCGCCACTATTGAGTTTATGGAAAAGGAAAATCTGAACGAAAAGGCAATGGACATCAGTCGCATTGTGGAAGCCAGGTTCTCAAAAATGAAAGAAGAATTTTCATGCATTGGAAATGTAAGAGGATTAGGAGCCATGCAGGCAATTGAATTTGTTAAGAATGGCGACCCATCACAACCCGATGGAGAAATAGTAACTGCGCTTATTCATGCCTGTTTGCAAAGAGGACTTTTACTGATAAATGCCGGTACGTATAAAAATGTTATACGCATTCTTAGTCCGCTGGTAATTTCTCATAACACGTTGAATGAAGGACTGGATATAATGGAAGAAGAACTACAAAAAATTTATAAATAAATATGACACCATTCTCAATAGCAGGAATACAAATGCACGTATCAGCAAGCCGCAGCAATGTGGAAATGATGAAACATAAAATTGAAGTAGTGACATCAGTTTATCCGTGGGTGCAGATGGTAATGTTTAGCGAGCTATGTGCTTACGGACCATTGAGTTTGCACGCCATGCCCTTTCCAAATGATGTAGAAAGTGAATTTTGTGCGATCGCAAAAAGACATGGTATCTGGTTAATACCGGGCACGATGTTTCAAAAAAAAGAACATAAAATTTTCAATACGGCGAGTGTTATCAATCCGCAGGGCGAAGTGGTTGGAAGGTATGATAAGCAATTTCCTTTTTATCCTTACGAAACGGGCGTTACAGGTGGGGATGAATTTTTAATTTTTGATGTGCCGGATGTAGGACGTTTTGGAATCACTATTTGTTATGACATGTGGTTTCCTGAAACTTCACGTACACTGGCCGTACAGGGGGTTGAAGTAATACTTCATCCTACTTTAACATCAACCATTGACCGCGATATAGAACTGGCTATCGTACAGGCTACGTCAGCTATCAATCAATGTTACATTTTTGACATAAACGGTTTAAGTGATGGCGGTACAGGCCGTTCAATCATCTGCGGCCCTGATGGACGCGTATTGCACCAGGCAAGCACCGGTGAAGAAATGATCCCAATAGAAATCGATATGGAAAGAGTGCACAGAAGCCGTGAGAACGGGATACTCAGATTGGGGCAACCGCTTAAAAGTTTTAGGGACAGGAATGTAGATTTTACAGTATTCCAAAAAGATCAGAAAACACCATACCTGGAATCCCTCGGTCCCTTGATCAAACCATCACGAATGAACATGCAGCAAATCACAGAAGTATTGCAATCGAACGGACTGGAAGAAAATAGTAAGGATTTTAAACATTAAAAGCAAAGACAATGGCAAAGAACATGGCCCTGGCAGTGAGGAGCAATAAACATTATAACATGAACCAGTTTCGCATGAAGCTCTGGTCCGATCTTAAGACACAGACCGCCGAAGCATGCAGAAAAAGAGACGACAACCGCGATCACAGGCCTGTGCTCGACAGAACTCTTGGTACTTTAAGGGTTATAGAATCCTACTGGGCTTTCCCTGGATTAGATACAATCAATGAACTCAATAATCTCCTGCAAATGGAGGAATACGTTATGCTCTCGAAGGCTGCTGCTGATATCAGCAGGTTAATGATAAGTGAAGATTACAGGCATCACCCCGGAGCATTGGATCATATTGGTTCCATCATTAGTGAGAATGAAGATTTTTCCACTGAAAAAAGGAACAGGAAAAAATACTTTGAAGTATTGTTCACCGACAATCTTACTCCGAAAGAAGAAAACGAGATAAAAGAAAAATTGACCGACGTGCAGGAAGAAAAAGATCCGTTTAACTACAGAACCGTTTTTGCAAAATCTTTCCAGGACAGCCTGATAGCACTGTTCTTTAATTCCAATATACAGGTGTGTGTCATAAGGTATGGTGTAAAATACAAGTCGGAAAATATGGATGACATATTGAAGCCTTTTATATCGCAGGTATTAAATATGGATTATGAACGCTATAGCGAAGAAAGCCTGGGAGTGGTATTAGGAGAAGCCGTAAGGAAAATAAGGCCGGAGTTGGATATCTATTATGTTACGGATACACCGGTTAACGGATTATCAGATAGTGTATTTAAAAATTTCAACCGTATATTTTATCGCAAGGAAGACCTCCAGGAATTGCACCTGAGCATCCTTCGTGGCATAAAAGAAAGATTCGATACACCATTCTATACCGCCTTAAAAGATTACAGCCAGAAGCCGACAGGCGTCTTTCATGCGATGCCCGTATCGAGAGGAAACTCTGTATTTAAATCAAACTGGATCGATGACTTTGGAGAATTTTATGGCAGAAATTTATTTCTTGCGGAAACCTCTTCCACAACCGGCGGGCTTGACTCTTTGCTGCAGCCAACCGGCCCGTTAAAAAAGGCGCAGGAACTTGCATCAAAAGCATTTGGTTCACGTCATACATTTTTTGCTACTAACGGCACATCTACTTCCAACAAAATTGTTTTACAGGCTTTGGTAGAGCCCGATGATCTTGTACTGATTGACCGGGATTGCCACAAGTCCCATCACTATGCAATGGTACTCGCCGGCGCTAACGTGGTTTATCTTGATTCTTACCCGCTGGAAAAATACTCCATGTACGGAGCGGTGCCTTTGCGAAGCATAAAAGACAAACTGCTGCAACTAAAAGAAGCAGGTCGGCTGGATAAAGTAAAAATGGTGATCCTTACCAATTGTACGTTTGACGGCCTGGTGTACAATGTAGAAAAAGTGATGGAAGAAATTCTTGCCATCAAGCCGGATATGATCTTTTTATGGGATGAAGCCTGGTTTGCCTTCGCTGCTTTCACCTATACTTATAAGCAACGTACTGCCATGTTTGTTGCAAACAAGCTATGTGAAAAATATAACAGCAAGGCATACGCTGATTCATATAAAAGCCAATATGAAGAGCTGGCCAAAAAACAAAAAGGCGACTTCATCATTCCCGGTATGCCCGATCCTGCCAAAGTTAAAATAAGAGTTTACTCCACGCAGTCAACACATAAAACACTTTCGTCTTTCAGGCAAGGTTCCATGATCCATATTTATGATGAAGAATTTGAAAGAAAAGCCGAAGGCAGTTTTCATGAAGCTTATATGACACATACTTCCACTTCGGCAAATTACCAGATACTTGCATCGCTGGATGTTGGCCGCAGGCAGGTAGTATTCGAAGGCTATGAATTGGTAGAAAAAAGTATAGAGATGGCGATGTTGTTGCGTGCCAAGATCAATGATCATCCAAAGCTGAGAAAATATTTTTCTATACTCACTATTAAAGACCTGATACCCGATGAATACAGGCCCTCAGGACAGGAAGAATACTATAGCTCTGAAAACGGGTGGAAGCGTTTGGAAAATGCCTGGGAGCATGATGAGTTTGTTTTAGATCCAACGAAAATCAATTTGTATATTGGTAAAACAGGTGTTGATGGTGATACTTTCAAGAACAAATTTCTGATGAACCAGTTCAGCATCCAGGTAAATAAAACTTCACGCAATACGGTGCTGTTCATGACGAATATAGGAACTACGAGGAGTTCGGTTAGTTATCTTATAAGCAGTTTATTGAAAATCGCGCAGGAACTGGACAGCCAGTCAGAATCATTAAACGCGGAAGAAAGTAGAATACTGGAACAGCAAATACATTCTTTAACACACGAAACGCCACCGCTGCCCGACTTTAGTTATTATCACGATTTCTTCAGGCCGGTTTCGGGTATCCCTGGCGGTAATATTCGCAAAGCTTATTTTCTGGCATACAAAGAAAATACCTGCGAATATATAAAGCTCGACGATTGTGAAGGAGTGATGCAAAAAGGAAGGAAAATAATTTCCGCCTCTTTTGTGATACCGTATCCACCCGGTTTTCCTGTGCTGGTACCCGGCCAGGTTATGACAAAGGAAATTCTTGATTTTTTGCTGGCACTCGATGTAAAGGAAATTCATGGTTTCCGTCCTGAATTAGGATTGAGGGTGTTTAAAGAGGAGGCACTAAAAGAACCAATAACTGAAAGAAATGAAAGTAAAAATTCTCTGATAAAGGCCACAGAAAATAATGGAAACGGAAAGAATAATGGAAAAAAAGAAGTTCAGACGCAGGTAAATAAAAAAGAAATTGTAAACGCTTAAAAAAAAAATTATGGATTCACAAACTAATATCACAAATCCGCAGCAGTTGTCCAATACAATTGTCTCGCCGGGAAAAGAAAAATTATTATCGAAGACAAAGAAACTTAGAGGAATTTCGGATATACGCAGGTTCTTTTATACCAACGATATACCTATATATTTTATCAGCGCAACCAATTTTAATTTATTAGGTGCTGACGAATGGGTAAAGGGATTTAAATTTATCACTTACATCAATTGTTTCAACCACCAGCACCCGAATGTTTTTACCCCAAAGGAAGAAGCACCGCATGAAGAATTTCAAAGCATTGAAGATATAAATAACTATTTACTGGAGCATAAAGAAGTGGTGGATTACATCCGTAAACGCGGCGATAAAGGCAAGGCATTGTTTTTAATGTTTGATGAGAAAACGGAAGAACTTGCGAAGTCATTAGGGCTGGAAGTATGTTTTCCTTCCGCTGAAATGAGAAACTTCATGGACAATAAAGTGAACACGAACCGTATTGCTGAAAAAGCAGGAGTACCCTGTGTTCCAAACGTTTTATCTAAAGTTGAAAACTATAGTCATTTGCGAAATATCAGCCAGCACCTGGGTAATGATCTGGTAATACAAACTCCCTTTGGTGACTCCGGGCACACCACTTTTTTTATCTCAAATGAAGAAGACTGGAATAAATATGCTGATGAAATTGTAAAAGAGGACGAAGTAAAAATTATGAAACGTATCAATTGCCGGGGTTCAGCTATTGAGGCCTGTGTAACGAGGCACGGCACCATAGTAGCACCTTTAATGACGGAGTTGGTTGGCTTCAAAGAACTCACACCTTATAAAGGAGGATGGTGCGGTAATGAGATTTATCCCGGTGCGTTCACAGCTTCCATCAGGAAGCAGGCAAGAGACTATACACAGCTATTTGGCGAGCAATTAAAAAAGGAAGGATACAAAGGATATTTTGAGCTTGATTTTTTAATTGACAAGGATACCAAAGAGATTTACCTTGGCGAATTAAACCCAAGAATAACAGGCGCAAGTTCTATCACCAACCATGCGGTATTTGCATTGTCTGACATGCCCCTCTTTCTTTTCCATTTACTGGAATGGATGGATCAGCCGTATGACCTTAATGTAAAAAGTCTCAACGCAAGATGGGCTAAAAAAGAGAATGTTGATTCATGGTGCCAGTTAGTAATTAAACATACTGACAAAACAGTTGATAAAATTACAGAAGCCCCTCAAAGCGGCATTTACAAAATGAATGAAGATGGTTCAGTTGAATTTTCAAGATTG
Source organism: Chitinophagaceae bacterium (assembly GCA_046593045.1). Lineage (GTDB taxonomy): Bacteria > Bacteroidota > Bacteroidia > Chitinophagales > Chitinophagaceae > Ginsengibacter. The sequence continues at coordinate 24,564 of JBKJRY010000258.1, forward strand.
GATACACATCGGAGGGCAATTGAGTTAAAGAACGAAGCCTTCTTTCTACGCATAAGTGATAAAGATAATTATCGTTATGAAGGAGCGGATCTCGGAATATTAGTGTTACGCGGCCGCCTGATGACAGATGATTTCAAATTAAAAAAGCGTGCGGAAAAATGGATTAGTGCAATTCGGGGCAAATTTCAGGGAGCTCCTTTGGAAATAACTGCTCCTCAAGTAAATCAACTTACGGAAATCGGCGGTTTCAAAATGTTGTAAGTTTGGCTTATGATTTTATCGCTTAACTGTGTTAAAGAAGATAGCCCGGGCGAAAAATGGCAGGCGCTTTTTCATAAGTCGTGGCCATCTTACAGGCAGTGGTTTTTGTCAGAAGGATTAATGGCCAGGAAAGGATATCTTACTTCCTCGGGTATGCTAAACAGTTATATGCCCGAGCTTTTACCCGTTTATGAAAAGCTAATCGCTTTGTCCGGTGGCGGCGATCTTGAAGCACGGTTTTTAAGTTTGTATTGCCCCCCGCCCTACATGTCGGGATGTTCACAAATGGCATGGAACCGCGATAAAACTTTTCTGATTCGTAATTATGATTATAGTCCCGTCCTGTTTGAGGGTACTATGCTTTATACAAAATGGCTGAAGCCCGTTATTGGTGTAAGCGATTGTAACTGGGGGCTGCTTGATGGTATTAATGCCGATGGATTAGCAGCCTCACTTTCATTTGGAGGAAGGGATAGTGTCGGCGATGGCTTTGGTATTCCTCTCGTCATCCGTTATATCTTAGAGACCAGTGCTACCACGGCTGAGGCTATAAAAAAATTAGAATCCATACCTACACATATGTCATACAATGTAACGGTGATTGATGCCAGCGGAGATTATGCCACCCTGTACCTGGCGCCTGATAAGCCACCGGTAGTATTGCCGTCACCCATTGCAACGAACCAGCAGGAAGTAATTGACTGGCCTCATTACGCGTTAATAACAGCGACCCAGGAAAGAAAAGACTTTCTTGAACATCTGTATGAAACGCCACATGAAAATGAAAAATCTGTAACCAGGAAATTTCTGCAACCACCTCTCTATAATTACAATTACCAAAAAAATTTCGGTACCTTATATACGGCGAAATATAATGTAGCTGAAAAAAAAGCAATGATACTCTGGCCGGAGGATAAAATAATTACCCAGGCTTTCGACAATTTTCATGAAGAAAATATCATAATACATTTGTTAGCGGAAAAAATAAAAAAGGATATTTTTAAATAATTTG
>JBKJRY010000281.1:0-7124 GCA_046593045.1 Chitinophagaceae bacterium
GATCCATTCCAGGAGTGCGTAAGCCTGCTACTTCATCTGCCATTAGCATAAAAACATTCCAGCACAAGCCCTTTGTTGATGGCCAACAGCTGTCTGTAGTTGTCCATTTGGTAGGGATAAATTCTTTACTGAATGGCCACTTTGGATTCAGGTAAATTTCAGCCCACACCCTGTTTTCCATTAGCATTTTTGCTTTGTTCCAGCCATGCTTTAATCCTACCACATAAGCACAGTACTCCGGCCTGAACCAGCTTCCTCCATTGTAATAAACTCCATCTCTTTTTCCATCGCCATAGTTTTCTTTACCAAATTTTTCAAAAGGCTGGTAATTTTCGTCCATGTAGGCATATCCTTTTGCATCGTTCGTTAACCTGATACAAATAGGTGCAGTAGTGCCATATTCAGGGTGAGGAGAATTGGAAACTTTATTTAGATGAGGTATGAGATCTAATTGATTTTTTACCATTTCATCAGTTAACATCGGCCGCTTGTATAGCCATAACGAAAAGAATTCCGGTTCCAGGTCTGTCAATGAAATGATGTCAGGAAAATTCCGATCGAACAATAAATGCTTCCTTTTGGGATCATAAAAGTTCCGGTATTCTTTTTCAGCTTTTTGAATGTGCTCTTGGGAAATATCAAACCCAAGCTCTTTTATAGTTCTCAATGCGATGGCCAGCATTCCCTGGTTTACTGCAAGGCGGTCTGTTTTTGGATTATAATCAACAATATCAACCTGGCTTAATGAAAAATGCGATCTGCATATTCCATCTCCTGTGGAATCAAATTCATTCAACACATATTCAACCGCTTTTTTTATTTTTTCCAGTGGAAGTGTAACACCAAACCGGCGTTTGTTCAACATTGCCCATATCAGCCATTCAATAGTCGCCTCATTGTCTTTGGCTTCTACCGAACCCATAAGTGGAGTGATAATAGTACCAATGCCGCCTTTGGGAGTTTGTGTTTTGCCCCATTGTTCCCAAATCTGAAGGTTTAGTTCTTTATTATAAGAAGCTACCGTTGAGAAATAAGAATCCCTATTGTACATATCAGGTGCATAATTCATATTAGGCACGTTGAAGGGAGTAAAATCATTTACATCTGTAATCCAGGTAAGCATGTTGAAATTGGCATACAGCATTTTTTCTATCAACGAACCTTTAAAGCCTTTTGCTTCGGCTAAGCGGGATTGTGAGGAGATCATAAATTGCTGGTGCGACTTCCATGGTTCAATAAAAACATAAGTAGTTTTTTCTACCTTCTTACCAAGAGGAAGAACATTGTAGGGCTCACGTTGTGGTTGGTGTTCTATAAATTGCAGGTCTTTTATCTGCAGGGTACATTCCTTTCCTGATTGTGTTCCAATAAACATGGATACACTATCATTTTCAATATAAGGCACTAAAATACTTCCCTTAAAAGTTGTCCATTCACTATCTACTGCAGGAAAGTTGTCAATGTATTTTACACCATCTTCAAGTTCAAGGGTTTTTTCTCCATTCTTAACCCTGAAGAGTTTTAAGGCAAGGGGCGTATTGCCTTTGCATAAAAAGGAAATGGTATATACTTTTTGATCTGTAAACGGTGCGATGAATTCTATTCCGGCTCTTCCCCCGGGATGGCCGGAAATTGTAATCAGGCCATTTTCTTTTTCTACTTCGGCATTGCCTTCTTTTTGGTATGAGCCGGGGATTTTTAATATGGTGTCCTCACCGGCGTCAATATTATACATCTCACCAAAAGTTTGTTTGATGTAATTATTATGCTCTGCTCTTTCAGATTCATTTGCGATGGAAAACAAGTTTGGATCTGGCAGCCTGCGCATGCCTACAAAACCGCCTCTACGTCCGCTAAAACGGCGACGTGTATTCCTCGTGTATTGATTTTTATACCCGGCATCGGTCAAAAATCCAACGACATTGTTATTGCGGGTAATAAAGCCAGCGGAAGGAAACATTTCATGTACAAGACCTCCGGGGAAACTGTCGTATTCGAATGTTACATATCGTAGTGGCTCTTGTGCCGGCCGGCCAGTTTCCTGTAATATATAGAGCATATCAGGCATAGAAGGCTGGAAAAGCTGAATTACTTTTTTTACAATGCTGGTATTAACAACCTCGTAGGTAACCGAAACTGATAAGTTGGCATCAAATTCTTTTATGTAAGAATCTCTGGCTAAGGTAATACGCTTTTCATTTCCGCTCCACTTTTCACCATTCCAATGTTTAAAATCTGCCTGCGTGCTTAAATCGTGATTGAACAATTCAAGGGAGAGTTCTTCTGTATTGGTAACCAAAAGTTGGCTATTATTATAGATGTCCACATGAAAGCCAGCCTTGTCGTTACCTGCAACTTTAAGAGATAGTTGCTGACAAATGGCAAAAGAGCAATTAAAAATGAATATAAGCAGTAATAAAAACGGCAGTCTCGTTTTTTCAAATATCATATGAAGCAATTGGAACCAAAAGTATCATTTCGGCTATGCTGCCTTGTACACTATACTAACATTTTACTGTACTATGATTGCAATTTGAGTGAGAAATGAAGATTTTAACGATGAGAATCTAACTTAAGAACAAAAGTGAACAATATTTCCGGGAGAATAATTTTGAACAGAGTTTCAGAAATGACAGCTTTTTTGCTCATATGTGACAAAGGAATCATATTAATTTCCTGTTTGTTCGGAAGATTAACTGACCGAAATATCAATGGATTCCTAAATTGATTACGAGCTTCTGACACTCAACTGCTCCCGATATTCATTAGGGGCATATTGATATCGCTTCCTGAATTCTCTGAAGAAATAGGATTGATTATTGAATCCTGTGCGATAGAAAATTTCTGTCACATTTAAACTGGTTGTAACTAATAGATTTGCTGCCTCCTTAAGCCTGATATTTTTAATGAACTCACCAGGCGTCATCCCTGTCATGGTTTTTAATTTTCGATACAATTGCATCTTACTCATACAAAATGTTTTTTCAAGAAATCCGGCATTTAATCCTTCTTCAATTAGGCTTTCATCAATTACCTCTACAAGTTTCGTAAGAAATTCTTTATCATCTTGTGCAAGATCGGAATCAGCGAATTGTGCCGGACTATGGTCATTTTTAAAAAGGTCGTTCAATTTTTCCCGGTATTCAAGCAATTTGCGAATGCGCAATTTGAGATGAGGTGTATGAAAAGGCTTTGCGATATATGCATCAGCCCCCGCCTCATACCCTTCCATATGATGATCTTCACTACCCCTTGCTGTTAATATAATAAAAGGTATATGGCAGGTCGACGGCGTATTTTTCATTTTATTGCACACTTCCAGGCCATTCATGTTGGGCATCATCACATCACAAATAATGAGATCCGGTAAAATCTTATCGATCAGTTCCAGTGCCTTTCTCCCATCTTCGGCTTCATAAATGGTATAGTCATCTTTCAGAATATCTTTTAATAAAAAGCGTATTTCAGGTTCGTCCTCAACGATCAATATATTTTTTTTCTCATGCAGCAATAAATTCTCTATGACAGCCTGTTTATTATTTTCTGTTGCTGATACAGCATGAACCGGTTCGGAATAAGTTGTGATTGTCTGGTATAGGTAAGAAGGCTTGTCAGTGATAGTATGCCTTTCGGGCTGGTACGGTTCGGACGAGTTACCATTTAACGGTAGAAATACATTGAAAGTGATGTGTCCATTTTCACTGCTTGCATCAATCCTGCCATTTAATAACGTAACAAGTTGCCGGGTAAATGCGAGGCCAATACCGGTTCCGAATTTTTCACACCCTGTTGTATTTGGGCTTGCCACATAGAATTTTTCAAATAACTGGTCAAGCTTACCCTCAGGAAACGCTGATCCGGAATTAACTACACTTATTTCTAATTCTTGCGTACGCCCGTTTTTACGTGCGGAAAAAATAATATGCTCATTTTTCCCGGAATATTTAAAAGCATTCGATAAAAGATTAAAAATTATTTTTTCCAGTTTATCCTTATCGACAAAACCATCGATGCCCGGGGAAATATTGAGTTCATATTCCATTTTATATTGTTCGCCTAACGGAACAAATGGCTCTGCCAGGTTATGCAATAAATCCGAAATGTTCAAATAGCTAAACCGGTTTTTAAAAAAACCTGCCTCCACTTTTCTAAATTCCAATAACTGGTGTACAAGGTAAGTAAGCCTGGATGCCTGCTGGTGAATCAATGATAAAAAATAAGATTTATCCTTTTTCTCATTGACCGGGACTGTTTTATCAAGAAACCTTTCGGCACTGCCAATTATCAATGTTAAAGGAGTTTGAAGTTCATGAGCAATATTCGTAAAAAATCCAAGCTGGTTTTGATGCATCTCTTCTTCTTTTGTACGCAACAAATGTTCTACAGCCAATTGGTGCTTTATCTCGAGTTTATTTTTTCTGTATTTATAAATTACATAGATAAGTACTGAAATTAATAATGCGTACACTAAGAAAGCATAGGGCGTAAGAAATAAATACTGTTTCACTTCCACCGTCAGCAAGGGTATTTCTTTTGTCCAGGCGCCCTCACCATTACTCCATTTTATTTTTAATGAATAATTACCGGGTAAAATATTACTGTACACTATTTTACCCGTGGTACCCGCATAGTGCCAGGTCTTATCATATCCATCTAAATAATAAGCGTACTCGCTTTTTTCCGCATTTAAATAGCTGATCGCTTTTACGTCGAGTTCAAAAAAATTGTCTTTCCTGCTAATAGAAAAATCAAAGGGTTTTTTACTATTGGTGTCCAACACGTTAAAACCCCTCTCATCAACAAGCTTACCACCAATTGAAATACCGGTTAAAAGCAGGTTTGGCTGCCAGGTGGATTTATGAATATTTTTAGGAAGAAAATGGTTGAAGCCATATGTACCCCCGAAAAATATATTGCCACCATCATCTTTCCATACGGCACCATCACAAAATTCATTGCTTTGCAATCCATCCATTTGCTGGTAGAACCAAACTTTCATGTTTGCCTGGTTAACTTTTGCAAGTCCTTTATTTGTGCTTACCCAAATATCTCCGGAGCTATCCTGCTCAATGGCGTGAATGGTATTATTAGGCAGACCATTGGATGTGGTGAGTTTTTGAAATACAGGTTCGTCTCTTAGACCATCAGTATTGTTTATCCAGTTAAGTCCATAACTGGTACCTATCCAAAGACGGTTATTATTGTCTTTAAAAAGAGATAATATATCATTGTTGGAAAGACTGCCTTCATAAGTAAAAGCTTTAAATGTTTTGAATGAATGAGTGGTCTTATCCAGTAAGCTAAGCCCACCATAACGGCAGCCTACCCATAAATGATTTTCATCGCCATCTGCAAGCGAATAAATTATATCGTTTGCCGGGCCTGAATTTGTATTATTAAAAGTGAATCGCTCCAGGTAGTCCAATGAAAGGTTACCTGCTTTATCCATAGTCAGCTTAAGATGTATTAATCCATAGCCACTGGTGCCCAGCCATAATGAACTATCCCGATCCTGTTTGATTGCATATACAGATCCGAATTCGGGGTATTTTGAAGTTCCTTTAATATCCGTCCACTTATTAATATGATTATTATTGAGATCATACACGCCAATTCCTTTTCCATCAGTTCCAATATAGATCATTCCATCATTACCCTTTTTTAAGGAGTAAACGGAATTATTATCAAGTTGCGAAGGCGCTAAAATGTATTGTTTATTATTTCCCCTGGCTGTATTAGACCAAAAATTTTTAATATCAATTATTCCGCTTCCTTTGGTCCCAATCCATAAATTCCCATTCGCTTCACAAAATGCCCTGACTGATTTATTATAAGGCATTCCATTATCCGAAGTAGTAATAGTGCCGAAAGCTTTTGTCTTGGGATAAATTTTTATGAGACCGTTTCCATCCGTGCCATACCATAAAATATCTTCGCTCCCCAGCGCCCAGGATGTTACCTTAATATCCTGCATCTGTAGCGCTTCGTCTTTTAGAAATGATGATGATTGAAAATCGGTATCAAAAACTCCATATCCCTTTATTGACCATGCAAGCAGGTAATGTCCTTTATAAAAAATCATGGATGTGAGGGAATGATTCATTTTTAGCACCTGCTTATGAATAATCGCGTCCCTTTGTATTGAATATAACCGGTCATCCGCGGTAGCAAAAAAAAGCTGTGAGTTTACATGGAAAAAATTTACAATAGGCTCCCTTTCAGAATAGGTTTTTAATAGTTTGAATTGATGACCTGTTTCTGAATATATATTCATCCGGCCATTGGCATTTAATAAAATTAAACGGTTAGATTGATCAAATTCTATTTTACTGGTCCTTGAATTTTGTAATGGTAAATCACAGACCCGGAAGCTATCCGCCTTTACATCATAATAGCTAAACCCGGCTTTTTGGCTAAGGCAATATACCACTCCGGAAGTATCAATCGAAAGTGCATACTCCTGCTCACTTACCCTGCTTTGACTATATTGATTATAGAAATAATTATAAAATTTACCTGTAGTCTTTTCATATCTCGAAATACCTTCAATAGTTGTAATCCAGATGTTGCCACGCTTGTCTTCAGTTACCTGCTGTATAACATTGCTGCCAATACTTTTAAAATCATTCTCTTTACTATAATTAAATACATGGAAATTGTTTCCGTCATACATGTTCAAGCCATCCCACGTAGCCACCCAAAGTAAATTACCGGCATCTTTAAAAATATAATTTATGGAACTGTTAGAAAGACCATTCCTGTTATCATATTGCTGAAGGAAAAAAGGTTCAGCCGGACCAGCAATTACTTCAGCCCGGATAAATAAGAAAGAAATAAATAAAAAGTAATGAATTGTCTTCATTATTATTTGAGTTGATTCGGGAAAATACAATTCAATTAAGTGTCAAGCTATCGCAATGTCGACGGCATAAAAATGGTTGCGCCGGCAACAGTTTTCATACTGGTAAGATAAGCTTATTAATTAGGAGCAGTTAACAATTATGTTAATACCCAAATTTCGCAAACATCGAGAACCATAGGTAATGAGTTTCAGAGGGAGGGATATATTTATTATTCCTTTAACATGTGTTGATTTTAGAGGATTTTTTCTGCTTTCAAATCAA